>NZ_JAELTU010000367.1 GCF_016429015.1 Rhizobium sp. ASV20 | reverse complement strand
GGCGTTGGGCCGCGTTCGTTTGGGGATACGCTCTCGCCTGGTTCCTCATAAACGATTGCGTGAAATTGCTTGCATACCGGGTTCTCGATCCGGTCGGGCCGGCCCCGGACAGAAGCACTGCTACCCACGGCCCGGCAGCACAGTCCGCCGGATGAAATGAGGTGCAACCATATGCGATCTCATCACAAGGAGAGTGACTATGAAAATACATTCGAAGGATTTCCGTGTGCGCGAAGGTGATGACGTCAATCTGAAGAAATGGCCGACCTCCGTCGATCCGATTTACAAGTCAAAGGACCAGTACAAAAAAATTCTTGACGAGCACGTTGCACAACTCAGCGACATGCAGCAGCTTCACTACGCATCAAATCAGCATGCCATCTTACTGATCTTTCAGGCCATGGATGCAGCGGGTAAGGATGGTGCCATCAGGCACGTGAAGTCAGGAGTAAACCCCCAGGGTTGTCAAGTCTTCAGCTTCAAACATCCGAGCGCCGCCGAACTGAAACATGATTTCCTCTGGCGGACCACGCGTGATCTACCGGAACGCGGACGAATCGGGATCTTCAATCGATCTTATTATGAGGAAGTGCTCATCGTCCGTGTGCATCCGGAAATCCTCCAAAGTGAGGGGCTTGCGGATGCGACGCATGGCAATAAGGCTCTTTGGCACGACCGCTATCGCTCGATCAGGAATTTGGAGGAACACCTCCATAGTAACGGGACTCGTATCGTCAAATTCTTTCTGCATCTCTCGCGGGAGGAGCAACGTAAGCGCTTTCTGGCGCGCATCGATGAGCCGGAAAAGAACTGGAAATTCAGCCTTGCGGATATAAAGGAGCGGAAGTTCTGGAAGCAATACATGGAAGCCTACGAAGAATGCCTGGGCGCGACCAGCACGACCGACTCGCCTTGGTACGTCGTTCCGGCCGACGATAAGGAAAATGCGCGGCTGATCGTATCGAAAATTGTCCTCGATACGTTCAAAGGGCTTAACATGGCCTATCCAGAAACGAGCGCGGGTCGCCGGCAGGAGCTGCTGGCAATCAGGCAGAGGCTTGAGAAATGATCGAGATATGGGGCGCCGGACGCCGCCGGATGCAAACGCTCTGACGGAGCTTTCGAAGATCTTTGGAGGCAAATGGGCTATCGCGATCGAGAGTGGATCAAGAGAAGGAAGGCCGAACAGATACCGGAAAGCTGGATGCAAGCCCGTAAACCAGATTTCCTTAGCACCGACGAGATGATCCATTTAAGCTTTGTTTTGGAAGCGTTCTGTGACGCGATCGCCGCTGCGGTGTAACTGTCTTGGGCTTTCTGCTTAGTCTATCCCAAGCCGAAGGCGAGCCGATGCCTCCAGTTTCTCAGCGATGCCAAGCGTGGATCGAAGAACCGCTGCTTCATTCGCAGACGACGTTCCATGGTCCTTGATCGCGATCGGGAATTCCATCTTGACGCGACATCGACATCGAAGATCGCTGTCTCGATATGATTTATGACGATCAGGAGGCTTTGCAAGGAAGGTGGGGGATGGGCGATGGGGTCGGTTGAAAGCTCGGGGGAGAAACCGGCCCCTTCGAGGAAATGATGAAGTTCGATCATATCCGAACTTGTTAGTTTTTTGGTATGGGGCTTGCGCATCACATGCCGCTGGCCGCCCGCGACCTCGAATATAAACCCGCTGTTGGCCTGAGGATGAACGTCGCCAACGTCGGTGATCAAAGCAACGACGTCGCGCCATTCGAGGTTGAGCGCCAAGGGACGACGGAATATCGCCTCGAGGGTGCGGCGGTGCGGGCCCGATATCGAAACAAAGTGGCCTGCGGGGCTGCCGGTCGTGTCAATGGTGTTGGGTATTCTCATGGTGCTCTCCTGATTGGCAGGAAACGCTGCCTGTTGGTCGCTGATGACGGTGAACTGTTTCTGCCACAGTCACTCAACGGCAAGGTTCAGAGGCTCGCCGCCCTGTACGTCGGATTCGCAGTATATCCAGTCGCCCCCGAGAGACTGACATCATACGATTTACATCC
>NZ_JAELTU010000366.1 GCF_016429015.1 Rhizobium sp. ASV20 | reverse complement strand
AGATTGCTCGGGTGAGGAAAAAACACCTTGGCATAGACAAACAGAAGTCTGGCTCGTTCTCGAAACGTTTCCGCAAAAAGATGAATGGCGACGTGGTCGATACTCGCACGGGCGAAATCATCAACTCTGGCTTGGCAGCCGCCGGCCGTCTTCGCGAGAAGGAAATCGACATATGATCACGACACCCGAGATGATCGAAGCCATCCTTCGCCGACACATCAAGGTGGACGCTACCGGCTTATCACCTTCTGTGGCATCTGCATTCATCGTCGGCATTGAAGATGCCTCCCGAGAGGTTGCGGCCCTCCCGTTCCTACCCGGAGAGCCGGTGGCGTGGCTATGGGAGCACCCTAGCTACGGAAAAGAGTTGATGTTCAAGGAGCCGCGAGCAACCATTGACGCTGGCGGATGGACTGTCCGCCCACTCTACACCTCCCCCACTCCCCACCTCTCTTTAGACAGAGAGGGGCTGCTGGAAGAAGCGCGGGAAATTCTTGACAAGATTGCATACCTTACCGAACTGAAACCGCCGAAGGGCAATTGGGGCGACGCAGTTCGTGAGCTTGTCTATGACAAGGCGTCGGCGTTTATCTCCAAACTGGAGGGCTCTTCCCATGCAAAAGCTTGAAGAGCTGATTGCAGCGCTGGAGAATGCGACAGGACCGTCCCTGCAACTCGACGGAATGATTTGGTGCGCAGCGAACAATTTCGAGTTCGTCATGTGGGATGGAGCCGGTTGCGTTTATCGAGATCCATGCTCACCCAAATGGGACAATGGCATCAAACATGCGCACGCTAGCACCGTTCGCCCATACTCAGCATCCATAGACGCCGCCGTTGCTCTGTTAGGGCGCGTGAAACCCGGCTGGTTCTGGCGCGGCGGCAATGTTCCTGCCGGAAAATACGAACGCGGCGAATATCAGCACGGCTGGGACCATATTTCCAGAACCGACGCCAGCAATTGCGACAGAGACGACGAGTTCACCGGCTGGGCCGCTACCCCAGAGCTCGCCCTTCTCATAGCCATCCTCCGCGCCAAGCTCTCTCAGGAGAACACCAATGTCAAAAAATGAATATATGCCATGCGGCGGATGCGGAGCGCCATCCCCAGATCAGAGGTGCTTGGGCTGCCTGCATAATTTCGGCGCTGGTAGCTGGAACTTGGCAGCTACCCTTTTCTCCTCCCCCTCCGATGCAGAACCGGTCGCGTGGCAGTGGAGGCAGTCATATGCCGGCACATGGGGTTACTGGAACGATTGCGGCTTACTGCCCACCGATCAGCAAAAATGGATTGATCTGGCTAAAAAACTTCCGAATGAAGTTCAAGTTCGCCCCCTCTACGCCGCCCCACCCGCAGCGGTGCAAGAGCCGGTGGCCGTGAAGGCGCTGGAATGGAGCGATCCAGCAGAGCCGAATGAGACATGCCGTTACAACCATGTGATAGCGAAAGCTGTATTCGTCTACTCGATTGAGTGGAAGGCGTGGAAAAAGTATGATGCCTTCACCGTCTACCGCGATGGTGAGTTTCTGGATTCGTTGGCAACGCTTGACGACGCCAAAGCCGCCGCACAAGCCGATTACGAATCCCGCATCCGCTCCGCTCTATCCACATCCACAAGCGACCCCGCACCCGAGATAGCCGAGTTGGAATGGCAGCTAGATCACCAACACACCTTGCATGACAATCTAAATCGCAAAAATGAGGGTCATCGCGCCAAGTTATCGTTGGCAGAAGACGAGATAGCCGCGCTTAGGGCTGAGATCGAGCGGTTGCCGGCCGTTTGCGACGGGAAAGAGCAGTACGCTTTCGAAGCGTGGGCGAAGTCAGAAGGCTTCGATATGCACGAGCACCCACTGTTTTACCGCTTTATGGACCACAAAACAAATGCCGCCCGACAAGCATGGAAAGCAGCTATTCGGTACTGCGCCACCACCCTCGCCCCTCAGCAAGAGGAGGCGAAGTGATGGTAGGTCTCGCTGACAAGATCAAGCCATATGTTCCGGAAATCGTCGCAGCTCACAATGCTGGCGATAATGCCGCGACC
>NZ_JAELTU010000365.1 GCF_016429015.1 Rhizobium sp. ASV20 | reverse complement strand
AAATGATTGCGTCGAGCTCAACAGCCAAATTGCTCCGCCTCCACGATAGCCAAGAAAAAGCCAAACTTATCGCTGCAATTCTGACGGACATCGACGTGGATTGCCGCAGCAGAGGGCTTCATATTCGCGATATACGGGATGCTCAAGAATACGCAGAAGAGTTGTTGAAGGATGCTCAAGACCAGGCGGACGTTCTTGATGATATCAAGCATGCATATGTTAACCGAGAACGAGATTAGTTCTTCTTGCCGGCGTGTCTCGCGCGGTGGACCACGCCCACGGCGCCGCCAACCTGTCGGTCTGGCGAAGGATCGCGACCGAGCACTTCGCGAGTCTCACGCTGAGACAGCGTCAGATCATGGGATGGGGGCACTGTAAAGTTATCGGCCTCGGGTTAAAGTTCGGCATGAGGTCTATGATCAAGCGGCCTACAGATGGGCGATCTCGCTCCACATCTGCATAGCAGCCGCTCGCAGCTCGCGATAATGGTGAGATGGAATGTCGTGACGCGGACCATGAAACAGATTGGCGATCGGGTCGTGGATGGAAACGAAGCGTTGAAGCTGTCGTGATGATTTGAAGCGTTTCATGATACGCTCACGCCGGCGGATAGGTTGATGAGAATTCTCCGCCCGATTGTTCAAGCCCTTGTGAGAACGGTGCTCGACCCCGGGTATGATCTCCCGCTTCGCCGCACCATAAGATCGAAGCTTGTCGGTGATCATGACGCGCGGGGCCGATCCTTGCCCTTTCAGAAGCTTGCGCATCAACCGCTTTGCAGCCCCGGCATCGCGGCGACTTTGGACCAGAACATCGAGGACGAAGCCATCCTGATCCACGGCGCGCCAGAGCCAGATGCTTCCCCCCAATGGTGATGACGACCTCGTCGAGGTACCATGTGTCACCGAGCCGACCGGCTGATCGCCTCCGGATATCATTGGCGACCTGCCTGCCGAATTTCTCCGCCCACAATCTCACAGTCTGGTGAGAGACGATGACGCCACGGGCTGCCAGCATATCCTCGACCATGCGCAGGCTGAGCGGAAACCGGAAATAGAGCCATACCGCATGGGCAATCACTTCTGCCGGAAATCGATGGCGACGATAGAGAGGATCATGTGCAGATCTGGTCATGCCGACAGATCCCACATCTTCATCGCTTCGCGGTTAACGTTACGGTGCCATCACGGACATTTGCCGTTTTGCGCAGCTTCGCCATGCGATTTCGACATATTTCGTGGCCGAACCTCGGCGAGACTGGACCAGTGGATCGACGATGCCATTCATTCTGGTCTCGCCTTCCTAGCCCGTTTTGCCCGTGTACTTCGCCGTGATATCGACGCCGTCTGTAACGCCATCGACCT
Organism: Rhizobium sp. ASV20; assembly: GCF_016429015.1. GTDB lineage: Bacteria > Pseudomonadota > Alphaproteobacteria > Rhizobiales > Rhizobiaceae > Rhizobium. Next base: position 688 of record NZ_JAELTU010000365.1, on the reverse strand, counting down.
GCTCTGGAGCAACGGTCAGGCGGAAGGCCAGATCAACCGACTGAAGACGATCAAGCGCGCAATGTACGGCAGGGCGGGACCAGAGCTTCTCAGGGCGCGGATGATGCCAATCAAATTGACCGATCTCCACACAAATTGAGGAAGACCCTCTAAACTCTAGACAATGGCCATAAGAATATTTCCTTCCCTTGATCGTCACCACCATCTCATCGAGCTGCCACAGTGAACATGAGAAGCTTCAGCCATGACAACCCGAATATCAAGTCGATCCCAACCAAGCCGTTAAGGCCACCTGTATTTGCAGATTGCGGTAAGTAGCTATTTAACATATCACTAATGGCTTGTCAGAAGGCGTGAGTTGAGGAAATGGCAAACGCGTTTATCCGAAAGCTCGACGGCTTCGAGCCACTTAATTCCGACGATCGCGCATGGCTGCTTTCTATCACCAGTCGGACCATAGAGATCGATGCCGATCAGGATCTTGTCAGGGAAGGCGATAGTCCCAAAAACGTTGTTTTGATACTTGATGGCTTGGCGATGCGCTACAAGCACACCATAAAAGGTAGAAGGCAGATCTTTGCCTATCTTATCCCAGGCGATTTCTGCGATCTGCACATTACTCTTTTGAAGAAGATGGATCACAGTATTGGTACACTCAGCCCATGCCGTGTCGTTTACCTGTCACCCA
>NZ_JAELTU010000364.1 GCF_016429015.1 Rhizobium sp. ASV20 | reverse complement strand
TCAGCATTCGACATCCGTCTGCATCGCCTCGCGGCGATGGCACATTGGAAGGGCGTCGCCGGAATCGACGCCTGATCGCTCAGCAAAATGCCCGATCCGTAGCTCTGGAACTTAACCTGACATCACCCCATGATCTCCCCGAAAGGACCTCGGCTCGCGAGTATCCGCCCGCCAAATGTCATTCGCACCATGGATCGACGACGATCGCCCCGGTATCCTCGAAGTCTTGAACATTCCGTGTGACCACCGTCAAGCCGTGAACCAGCGCGGTCGCCGCTATCAAGGCATCGGCCTCGTTACGGCGATCTGGAATATGTAAGTGAGCACAACGAGTTGCTATCGCGTCATCGATTGACAGAACTCGCTCCGCGAACTCTGGCCGGACACGGCTGTCCATCCATGCCCGCAGGCGGGAACCTTGGGAAGCGTCTCGACGCTGAATGCTTAAAATCCCGCGTTCAAGTTCCAGAATCGTAATTGCGGAAATGAATAGGTCGCTGGAATCTTGAGCACCGACCCACTTCGTAACATTCGGATCAGCTTTACCGTCTCCGACTTTACGCAGCTCGGAGATGACGTTTGTATCCAGCAGATACTTCAAGACAAATCCACTCCGCGTGTTGCAATTTCGGTTCGGGGCGGATCGAGCTCGATGGCCGATAAGCCAGGCATTGAAAGAGCATCGACAAGATTGCGGCGCTTGCCGGTCAAACGCTCGAACTCGCTGTAGGTCATTAATACGTGGGAGGGCTTCCCACGATCTGTGATAACGACAGGTCCCTTATTGGCGGCCTTCTTTGCCCTACTCACATCGTGGTTCAACTCCCGGCTAGATAAACTGGTAATACTCATAGCACCCTCCATGTAGGAATGTGCCTACATATAAACTATAGTTTGCTGCGAGGCAATGTCCGCCTTGGGATGGAATCGAACTTTCGAACCGCCACCAAACAGTGCGCTCTATGCCCGCAGTTTTGCTGCATCTTTCGACGGTGGCAAACCGAACTGCCGGGCATATCCGAACACGCGCTCGGCAGCCTTGTTCCAGCTGACGATCGTACCGAAAAGATCCTTGCTGATGATCGCGTCGAAGGAAGACTCTACAATGGCTGCGAGGCGTTCTGCGCTGGGCTCGTCCATGTACCACTGCTTGCCTTATTGATACTAACGCTGGAGTGATCTAGGCAGGCACCCGACAGATCAACCCGGCACACCCTTGGAAAGTTCAAGCCGCTCAAATTTTTTCTGAGAGTTAGCGTCTTCGCTGACCTCTATCGTGGTCAGGCGCGGTCGTAGGTGAATGAGGTCAGCAACGTCGTCACGAAATTGCTGGCCCTTTCCTTGACCAGCATCTCCGTCCACTCATCAGTGCCGCGAAGCCTCAAATCCGTGTAGATACTGTCGACGGCAGCTTCTTCGATCCGCTTGATATGCATGTTAAATGACGCCTCACCCCCGGCATGATACATGTCACGAATGACCATGCGCAGGATTTCCTGAATCGCAATTTGCCAGGAGGTGTTGATCGCTTGTAGTTCGTTCGGGTCCGTTGCCATGGTTGGCTCCTCGAGACTGAATAAATTCGTGCATAATGGCGTCACACCCTGATCTATTCCACGGACCCATCCAATAGAAGACGGGTCCCTGGATACTAAGCCTGCCGGGCCTTGCGGGCGGCCTCGTCTTGAACAACCTGTGATAGCCGGGCATTCTCGGCCGACTGTCGCGCCTCGATCTCGGCTGCGGCCGCGGTCTCGATGGCTGCCTGTTTTTGAGCCGCAAGGGTCTCGATCCGGGTGCGCTCCTCGTGCTTCAGTCGTTCCCGTTCTGCACGGCGCGCTTCACGACTTCGACAAGCGAGACGCGCTCGGCCTGTCTGGCGCTTGTGACGGCTCGGCCGCCGTCTGTGCAGCGCGGTAGGCCGTGAGGAGAGCTGCCTTGGCGTCCGTAGCAGCTAAGCGGCGGTCGGTGAGTTCGTTATTTCGAGCATGTTTCAAATTTTTATCCTGATATTAGTCGTCCGGGGGACGATCAGCTGGACTTCGATCGCTTGGCA
>NZ_JAELTU010000363.1 GCF_016429015.1 Rhizobium sp. ASV20 | reverse complement strand
TAGGGTAGTGACTGCCTTTGAAATCGACCTTCATTTGGAACTCAACGTGCCTGCTAATCTTCAACCCAGATCTATGGCGAGATCAACCCGCTGGCAAAACCCACGGAACGTTTGCGACAGAACCTCTTCACTTTCGTAACGGTCAAATTATCGACCGTCTTAAAGATATTTATCATATAGATTCTGCGGATTGGGCGAGGATCCTCGCCAAGCCATCGCTTGTGAATGGCTTTGGCAGCTGGAGTGCATCCTCGATACCCGAAGCCGACTTGGCGTTATCGTCCCCACTGGCAAACACGATGCGCACGGCAGGCCAACGCTCCCGGACCTCACGGGCCAGATCAATCCCCGATAGGCCCGGCAGCCCGACATCTGTCAACAGAACATCGATCGTTTCCGTTTCCAGAATCACGAGTGCATCTTCGGCTGATCCCGCCTCATGAACGGTATGGCCGAGCTCGCTGACGATATCGACCGTCGACATCAGGATGAGGGGCTCGTCTTCCACCACGAGTACCCTTACTGCTTCTTTCTGAGGCACCTGCCGTGCGTCGATGGTTGCTTGCTCGTGCTGTGCCAACCGCTCCATGGCGATCTGGTGCTGCCGGGCATTGCTCAGGACATGCCGGATTTTCCGAGCGAGCGCTTCCCGCGTATATGGTTTGGACAACAACTCGACGCCCACATCCAACCTGCCACCGTGGACGATCGAGTTTTCCGTGTAACCTGATGTGTAGAGGACCGCCATGCCGGTAAACACCGCCTTGGCCTTCCTTGCGAGCTCTGTGCTTCGCATTGGTCCCGGCATCACAACGTCGGTGAACAATAGATCGATCGGCATGCCGCTATTGACGATGGCGAATGCGGACTGGGCATCATGGGCTTTGAGAACACGATATCCGAGATCGGTCAAAAGGCCGACCGATGTCTCCCTTACCCCGTCGTCGTCTTCGACCACGAGAACGGTCTCCGTGCCGCCCTGGACCGGGATGGCATTCAAGTTCGCCAGCCCGTCCTCGACCTGCATCGTCCGTGGCATATAAAGCTTCATCGTCGTGCCATGGCCGACCTCGGTGTAAATCTTGAGGTGGCCGCCCGACTGCTTTAAGAAGCCGTAAACCATCGAGAGCCCGAGACCGCTGCCTTTGCCTTCGGATTTTGTACTGAAGAATGGCTCGAGCACATGTTCGATGATATCGGCAGGTATTCCTGATCCCGTATCGGTGACCGCGACCAGGACATATTGACCGGGACGTACGTCCTCATGCATGCGCGCATAATCATCATCGAGAACGGCATTCGCTGTCTCAATCGTCAGGCGCCCCCGGCCGTCCATCGCGTCCCTGGCATTGATTGCCAGGTTCAGAATCGCATTTTCTAATTGGCCGGGATCGATCAGTGTGTTCCACAACCCGCCAGAAACGACGGCTTCGAGTTCGATCTCCTCGCCCAATGCGCGTCGCAGCATGTCATCCATGTTCTGGATCAGCTTGCGGGGATTGACGACCTTGGGCTCGAGCGGCTGGCGACGCCCGAACGCAAGAAGTTGGGACGCCAGTTTCGCACCACGGGCAACGCCGGCCAAAGCGTTCTCCAGGCGTTGTTCGGCGCGCGCGTTGCCGCCGATGTCTCTCGATAGGAGCTGCAGGTTGCCGCTCACGACCTGGAGAAGGTTGTTGAAGTCATGTGCGACGCCGCCGGTGAGATTACCGAGCGCCTCCATTTTCTGCGCGTGCCTCAAGGCCATCTGGGCAGTTTCGCGCTCGACGGTTTCCTTCTCCAGTTGCAGGAGCGCCGATCGCAGTTCCTGGGTACGTTGCTCTACACGTTGTTCAAGGGTATGGTTGAGGCCCTGGAGCTGATCTTCCGCCTGTTTTTGATTGGTGACGTCGAAGCCGTCGACGAAAATGCCTGTGACCGTCCCCGCCCCATTGAATATCGGCTGGTAAATCAGATTGACAAATCGCTCGTCGGGCTCACTGTCTGTTGGTTTCCACGCAGAACTGAGCCGGTTAGGCGCATAATTTCCATTGAGAATTGAGCCATGTGAACCTTCCCCCAACGCGGAGAGCGACGGGGGCAACGGAGTGATCCACATGGGACTTTTAAA
>NZ_JAELTU010000362.1 GCF_016429015.1 Rhizobium sp. ASV20 | reverse complement strand
TCGGCGGCGGCTCCGGCCTCGACCTCGGCAAATGCGTTGCCTTCATGGCCGGCCAGACTCGCCCGGTATGGGATTTCGAAGATATTGGTGACTGGTGGACCCGCGCCAGCGTCGAAGGTATCGCACCGATCGTCGCGGTGCCGACGACGGCCGGCACCGGTTCGGAGGTCGGCCGCGCCAGCGTCATCACCAATTCCGCAACGCATGTGAAGAAGATCATCTTCCATCCGAAGTTCCTGCCTGGTGTCGTCATCGCCGACCCCGAGCTGACCGTTGGCATGCCGAAGGTCATCACGGCGGGCACGGGTATGGATGCCTTCGCTCATTGCCTGGAGGCCTATTCCTCGCCCTTCTACCACCCGATGTCGGCCGGCATCGCGCTGGAAGGCATGCGTCTGGTCAAGGAATTCCTGCCGCGTGCTTATCGCGAGGGAACGGATCTCGAAGCTCGCGCCAACATGATGAGCGCGGCTGCCATGGGCGCCGTTGCCTTCCAGAAGGGTCTTGGCGCCATTCATGCGCTGTCGCATCCGATCGGCGCCGTCTACAACACCCACCATGGCATGACCAATGCCGTTGTCATGCCGGCTGTGCTGCGCTTCAACCGCAAGGTAATCGAGGAAAAGATTGCCCGTGCGGCAGCTTACCTTGGGATCGCTGGCGGCTTCGATGGCTTCTACGACTACGTGCTGCAGCTGCGCGCCGAACTCGGCGTTCCGGAAAGCCTCTCGGCTATGGGCATCACGCCAGACCGTATCGACGAGCTTTCTGCCATGGCTATCGAGGACCCGAGCGCCGGTGGCAATCCGGTGCCGATGACGCTGGAAAATACCAAGGCTCTTTTCCGCGACTGCTTCTGATGCACTCCGCACATCCCGACGCGCCGGGCGAAAGCTTCGGTGCGTCGAGCACTTCAGGACAAAAAAAGCCGCCGGGTGAGCCCAGCGGCTTTTTCGTTCAGCCATATCTGGTAATCAGTCGACGAATTCCACGACCACGCCGGGCTTGACCATCTTTGCCAGCTCGGTCGCATCCCAGTTTGTGAGACGCACGCAGCCATGGCTCTGTGTCTTGCCGATTCTAGAGGGATCGGGCGTACCGTGGATACCGTAGGTTGGCTTCGACAGGGCCATCCACACCGTTCCAACCGGACCATTCGGACCAGGCGGGATGTTGAGAACCTTGTCGTTTCCAGCTTGCTGGAAGTTGATCTTTGGATTGTATGTGTAGCCCGGATTGAAGGCGACGCGCTCGACGGTCACCGTGCCTGATGGCGAAGGCGTGTCAGCCGAGCCGATGCTGGCCGGGTAGGCGGCGATCAGCGTGCCGTTGGCATCATAGGCGAAAACCTGCTTGCGGCCCTTGTCCGCCAGAATCTTGGCGACAGTGCCTGTCTTGCCCGGGCCGGTATTGACGACCTTGATGGTGTTGCCAGGTATAGTGAAATCGACGCCGGGATTGAGTGCCTTCAGGTAGCCCTCATCCATATGAAAGCGCTCTGCCAGCATTTCGGTCGTCGAGGTGTAGCCAAGCGACGGCATCTGGGCTTTCGCTGCATAATCCTCGGGGATCGATGCAACATAGGGGCCGGCTGCGTCGGCTGCCGTGATCGTATAATTGACGATCGGCATGCCGCCGGACATGCGTAGCTGCTCGAGGATCGCGTCGGTATTGTTAGGGTCGAGCGTCTGGCCTGTCATCTGCTGATAGGCGTAGATTGCTTTGGTGACATTCGCGCCCATGCGGCCATCGATGGCGCCCGGCGAAATGCCTTGCCGCGCGAGGAAGACCTCAAGCGCGGTGATTTCCATCTTTGACTTGCCCTTGAGCGTGATGACCGGCTCGGCCGTCGGCTTGCGGATGATATCAGGCGTGCTTTGCTGCGGATCGATCGACGCATAGTCGTTGCCGTTCGGATTTGTCTGACCTTGGCTTTGGTCCGGCAACGGCTGATTGTCGAGCGGCTGGCGTTGGATATCGCCGTCGCGCGGGATGGCGCCGGTCACGACGTCCTGATCCTGCTGATCGTAGCCATCGTTGCGATACTGGCGATAGTCGCGATAGCCGCCATTGTCGGAAAGCTGGGTATCGCCATAGCGACCACCATTACCGTTTC
>NZ_JAELTU010000361.1 GCF_016429015.1 Rhizobium sp. ASV20 | reverse complement strand
ATACAGGAATTCCTGCAGCTCTATCCTGACATGCAGATCCAGCTCATCCTCGACAACGAGGAGTTGGATGTGAACATGCGCCACGCGGATTGCGCCATTCGTCTGCGCCAGCCGCAGCAGTCTGACCTTATCCAGCGCAAGCTCTTCACGGTGCATATGCATGTCTATGCCGCTCCCTCCTACATCAACCGCCACGGCGAGCCGCAATCGGTGGAAGATCTGGACGAGCATCGCATCATCAGCTTCGGCGAACCGGCACCCAATTACCTGCTCGACGTCAATTGGCTTGAGATCGCCGGCAGGTCGTCGGACAACAAGCGCATACCGCACCTGCAGATCAACAGTCAGACCTCGATCAAGCGCGCCTGCTTGCTCGGCATCGGCATCGCGGTCCTGCCCGATTACATCGTCGGCCGCGACCCGGGTCTCATTCAGCTTGCGATCAACGCTGACGTGCCGTCCTTCGATACGTATTTCTGCTACCCGGACGAGATGAAAAACGCGGCTAAGCTCAAGGTTTTTCGAGATTTTATCGTCGCCAAGGCCAGAAACTGGAATTTCTAACGAAGGTAAGTCACTGATAACGAACTCTTTTTTATGCCCGCATATCAGTCACGCATATGATGCATGGCTGATATGCACAAAATAGAGTTGAAGCCTGCCCATATAACTACCATATCGCACATAGCTGATGCACACGGTGGCTTTTCCTCCCAGTTCCACCGCATTGGCTGTTCCCCTCTGGAGGTTTTTGACCTTCATACCTATAGGGCCCTGGTTTACTCCGGCGGCCCTTTTTTTTGCCTTTTTGAATCTGGCGCAGCAAATGCATAACTGCCATGCACAAAAAAGCATTGCGCACTGCACAAATTAGCATCATAACGCACACAGCTGATGCACACGGTGGCTTTTCCTCCCAGTTCCACCGCATTGGCTGTTCCCCTCTGGAGGTTTTGACCTTCACACCTATAAGGGCCCTGGTTTATACCGGTGGCCCTCTTTTTTTGCCCATTTTTTAAGCGTGTACTCCGGCTGCCTTGCAGAAAATAATATCCTGCGGCGCTCTTGATATATCGAAAACTGTCGATACATAAATCGTAATTATTCGATATTCATCCAGTGAACACCATGGACAAGAACGAGATACTCAAGGCCTTGGCCAATCCGGCAAGGCTTGAAATCCTGAACCACCTCAAGGATCCCCACACCCATTTCCCCACCCAGGAGCATCCGCTGGAGCTTGGCGTTTGCGCCAGCCAGTTCGAGCGCTGCGGCCTGTCGCAATCCACCGTTTCGGCCCATCTCAGCACGCTGCATCGCGCCGAGCTGGTGACGACGCGGCGCCTGGGCCAATGGATCTTCTACAAACGTAACGAGGAAACCATCGCGGCATTCCTCGAAGCCATGCAAAAGGAACTTTGATATGCCCCTAGCGCTCCTTATTCTTGCGCTCAGTTCTTTCGCCATAGGCACAACCGAGTTCGTCATCATGGGGCTGCTCCCGGAAGTGGCCTCGGATCTTTCCGTCACCATTCCGCAGGCCGGCTGGCTGGTAAGCGGCTATGCGCTTGCGGTGGCGATTGGCGCGCCGATCATGGCGGTTTCGACGGCTCATCTGCGCCGTCGTTCGGCCCTGATCATGTTGATGGGCTTCTTCATCCTCGGCAATCTCCTTTGCGCCATCGCCCCGGATTACTGGATGCTGATGGTTGCCCGCATCGTGACCGCTCTTTGCCACGGCGCCTTCTTCGGCATCGGCTCGGTCGTTGCGGCAAGCCTTGTGCCTGAAGATCGCAAGGCACGCGCTGTCGCCCTGATGTTTACCGGCCTGACCCTCGCCAACGTGCTCGGCGTTCCCCTCGGTACCGCATTCGGCCAGGCTTTCGGCTGGCGCGCTCCATTCTGGATCGTCACTCTTCTCGGCGTTGCATCCATCGCGGGCCTCATTGCAGTGCTTCCGAAGAACGAAGAAATTCGCAACGGCAGCCTTGTGCGCGAAATCTCGGCGCTGCGTGGTGCCGGGCTGTGGCTATCGCTGCTGACGACTGTGTTCTTCTCTGCCGCCATGTTCGCGCTCTTCACCTATATCGCTCCGATGCTGCGCGATGTTACCGGCGTCTCCCCGAAAGCGGTCACCTGGA
>NZ_JAELTU010000359.1 GCF_016429015.1 Rhizobium sp. ASV20 | reverse complement strand
GTCCTTGGCGAACGCGACTACGAAGCAGTGGCCAATATCGCCATCGATACGGCCAACAAACGGATTTCCTTCCGCCCGCAACCTTCCTGGCTGTGGGATCGGTATCCGAATGCGGCTTACCACCTCGTCACATCGACACCGGATGCCTTCGAAGCCATCGGCGGCGACGAGCTGCTTTACAGCGACGGGATTTCACGCAACGGACCGTTTATCGCTCTTAAATCACAGTCCACCCGAACGCTGCGCTTTGCCGTTACAGGTTCGATGAGCGACGCAGCGGCTGGAGAGGCATTCGCGGCGCGCTATGCCAAGGGTATCGAGAGCAGCGAGATGCTTGCGCCGGCGCATCGCTTCTGGAGCCATGTGACGCGCGGGACACGCATCGAAGGCGCTGGCCGGGATGTCGCGGCACAGTCCGTCATGGTGCCCTGGATCGCGCATGACGCCATCGTGCATCTGAGCGTGCCGCATGGGCTGGAGCAATATACCGGCGCGGCGTGGGGAACGCGCGATGTCTGCCAGGGGCCGATCGAGTTCCTGCTCGCCTATGAACACGACGAAGAGGTCCGGCAGATCCTCATCACTCTCTTCTCTGAGCAGTACCGCGATCGCGGCGACTGGCCGCAGTGGTTCATGCTGGAGCCCTACGCCAATATCCGCGCCGGCGAGGCGCATGGCGACATCGTGGTCTGGCCCTTGAAAGCACTGTGCGACTATATCGAGGCCACGGGTGACATCACTCTGCTTGCCGAAACCGTACCGTGGCGTGCCGACGATACCGTGCAGCTGACTTCGGAGCGCGCGACGATCTCCGATCACGTCGAGAAACTGCTCGAAACCGTGCGCAGCCGCTTCGTGCCGGGGACGAGCCTCATCCGATACGGCGAAGGCGACTGGAACGACAGCCTGCAGCCGGCCGATCCGCATTTACGCGACTGGATGGTCAGCAGCTGGACCGTTTCCCTGCTCTATGAGCAGCTGGTGCGCTATGCCAATATCCTCACGCTTGCCAGCCGCAACGAGGAGGCACAGTCGCTGCAGGCAACGGCTGCCGCGATGCGCGCCGATTTCAACCGGCTGCTGATGCGCGACGGTATCGTCGCCGGCTATGGGGTCTTCGATCCAAGCCATGACGGTGTCGAACTGCTGCTGCATCCTGACGATACAAGAACCGGTCTGCATTATTCGCTGATCGCGATGACACAGCCGATGATCGGCGGCCTGTTCACGCCCGATCAGCGCCATGCCCACATGAAGATCATCCGCGAGAACCTGCTGTTTCCGGACGGCGTGCGCTTGATGGAAAAGCCGGCAACCTATTCCGGCGGCCCGGAAAAGCTGTTCCGGCGCGCCGAATCCTCGTCCTTCTTCGGTCGCGAGATCGGGCTGATGTATGTGCATGCGCATCTGCGCTACTGCGAGGCGCTGGCACTCGACGACGATGCGGAAGCCGTGTGGGAAGCGCTGGCACTTGCCAATCCGATCGCCGTCAGCGGCAGGCTGGAGCATGCATCCCTGCGCCAACGCAACACCTATTTCAGCAGCAGCGACGCCGCCTTCGACGACCGCTATCGCGCATCTGCGGACTGGGCTCGCGTCAAGGCGGGCGATATTGCCGTCGACGGCGGCTGGCGTACTTATTCCAGCGGCCCCGGCCTCTATACCAAGAGCCTCATTGGCAACATCTTCGGCTTCAAACGGCAATTCGGCCAGCGGATCCGCCAACCGCTCCTGCCAGCCTCGATCGGTGCTTGCGACGTCAAGCTGGATTTCGAGGCCTGAGTTGATCAATAAGAAGGGAGCCGCTGAGCGGCTCCCTTCTTCATTTTGCTCTGAGAATTAAACTGCCTCGTCCCAGATCGGCGCGAGCCCATCAGGGCTGACGATACGGCCCTTCGGATGCGCCAGCGCGTGGATCGCAGCCATCTCGTCCTGCGAAAGCGCAAAATCGAAAATGGCTGCATTTTCTGCCGCGCGGGTTTCCGACACCGTCTTGGAGAGGGTGATCAATCCCTGCTGCACGATCCAGCGCAGGACGATCTGGGCGATCGATTTTCCATGCCGACCGGTGATTTCCTTCAGCACCGGGTCCGAAAGCACCTTGCCATCAGCCATGGCATAATAGGCGGTTACCGACATGCCGAGGCTGGCGGCAGTCTCCATGAC
>NZ_JAELTU010000358.1 GCF_016429015.1 Rhizobium sp. ASV20 | reverse complement strand
CGCCAAGGGTGTGAAGCTCCAGCGTTTCGCGGGCAAGGTTCTCGTTCAGGCCGCGCTTCTTGTTGGCGTTGGCCTTCGAGTTCGGACCGATCGACTGCTGATTGTCGAGATAGCCGAGCATGGCCGGATGGGTTTCGACGGCAAGAAGCATATCCGCAAAGCGCCCGAAGACGTGCGGCCGGATGGCCTCACGCTCGAAGGCTCCGGCAACGATATGAACCTCCTCGCTCTTTGAGACGGCAACCGCAAAATGATTAGCCCAGAACATCGCAAGCCGCTCGCCAAAGCCGATGAGCGGCTGCCGGATGGTGCCGTTAAAGCGGGCATCCACCTCGGCAAGCAGAATCTGCTGCGGGAGATAGGGCATGGCGGGCTGCATTGGTTTCTCGACCGGCTTGCCGGGCGACGGCGCCATTGCCTGATTGCCCGGTTGGGCAGCCATGGCACCAGCAGGTTGTGGTGCAGCCTGCGGCGGCCGGGGCGGACCTTGCATCAGCTTGTCCTGCGGCGATGCGGCGACGGCGGTGACGGCCTGCTGCCTTGCCTGCTTGCGCTGCTCCTGAAAGGCATAGAGGGAAACGAGAAGGTCGGTTGTCGATTGCAGTTCCGGTCCGACCGGAACAGGAACGAAGCGCTCCGTGATCTCTTCCATCAGGGCGCCGCGTGGATCGGATGCGATCGACGCTGTGCCGTTGTGGTCTGCTCCCAGCCCGAACCGGGAAAGGGCGAGCGCGGCATAAACATCATTCGATTGCTGAGCCATGTTCCTGCCAACTCCTGTATCAAACACATTGCTTAAACGCGGTTGCGTTTCCGATCCGTCGGTCGGCGAGTGTGATCATTTTGTGGCAGCAGCCCTCGGCATGCTGCGGCGCATCATGCTTTCAGCAAGGGCGCGGCGTTCGTCGTAGGAAAGGGTTGTTGCGAAATCCACGGCGCGCTGCTCAAGCTTGGCCCGCAAGCTGATATCGGCGTTGCGTGCCCTTGCCAATGCAGCCGAGAGCGCCGCTGCATCCAGCGTCGGCTGACCCAAAATCGAAGCGGCATCGACCTTGGCTTGCTGCGCATCGAGAATGGTTTGCCGCTCTTCCTTGCGTGCCTCGTTGAGAGCGGCCCTCAGCGCCTTCCTCTCACCCGACGGCAATTGTTCACCGCCCAGAGGCATCCCGCCGATGGGCGCCCGCGAGTTACGGATCCAGGTCAATCCCCCACCGGCCAGCCCCGCGATCAGGAAAGTGTTCAAAACGAGCAGCGATATCACCAATATTCGGAAACTGCGATCTGTCATTGGCTTTCCTGCGTTATGGTCACGTCCGATCCGATGTCGCCGAACATGGTGCTCGTTCCGTCAGATACGACCGAGGTCTCCGATGTCAGGCTTGGCGCCAGCACGGCGATGGCGACACTGCCGGCAAAGGCGCCGGCAAGCCCAATGCCGACCAGACCGATGCCGGCCGAACCGAACCGGAACCAGTTGCGGATCCGCGACCGGCGCGAAAGCTGCCCGACGATCTGGCTACCAAGGCGCGAGGGGACCGGTTTCAGCGTGTACGTATCAAGCAATGCATCCAGATCGGCGGCGCGATCCAGCACGTCATATGCATTGTTTTGTGCGGCATATTCGCGGGCGGCCGCGCGCTCCTCCTGCGGCCAACGACTGATGTCTCCACCATAGGCGTCCGCCATTTCGGTAAACCGCTCGCTACTCATCGGACCTGCGATATGTTCAACCATCGCCCTGTTCCTTCAACAAAAGCGCCTGCAACGAGCGCCTTCCCCGCGCCAGCAAGCTCTCCAATGCATCCACGCTGATATCCATGATCGCAGCCGCTTCCACATTCGACAGCGCCTGATAATAAACCAGAATGATTGCCTCGCGCTGCCGCGGCGCAATCATCTGCATGGCCCGCTCCACGCGCCGCGATGGATCGTCCTCGCTCATCAGGCCCGCATCCGGCGCCGGCCCCTCATATTCGATTTCGGGCGGCGCCTCGGACAAGACATCCTTGCGCCGGCGCAGACGGTCGTAGCAAAGGTTGATCGCCACGCGATGCACCCATGTGCTGAAGCGGGCGTTGCGCTGGCGCCAGCCGCCGGCATTTTTCCACACGCGCAGGAAGGTTTCCTGCGCAACATCTTCCGCTTCGGCGGCATCGCCCAGCATACGGG
>NZ_JAELTU010000035.1 GCF_016429015.1 Rhizobium sp. ASV20 | reverse complement strand
CATGTCGAGATTGGCGGCAAGCGCGCTGCCGAGCACTTCGGGTGCAGGAGAAGCGCTGCCAAAGTCGCTATCGCCGAAAGCCGGGCTGGAGACGTCGTCGCCAAAGTCGCCGAAGGTGGACAGATCCGTGCCGGTTTCCATGCTGAAAGCATCGGCTTCGAGATCGGGTGCGCTGCCGTCGCTATCCTTCTTGAGGACGCCGCGCAGACCATCGATGGCCTCGTCCAATGCGGCGTCGCTGTTTGAAATGTCCAGCGATTCGTCGCTGTCTTGCTGTATCGTCTTCGTAGCCATGAAATCACTATTCCAGTTGAAACTTGCCTCAAGCTGCCGTGGGTGGGGACCCACCCGCCAGCCGGTCAATTCATTAGGTGTCGAAGAAGCTCGTCGTCTGAATTCACGTTGTCCTTGACGCGCACCGTATAATTTTCGCCAGAGCGGCCGAATTCGCAAATATAGAGGTCTTTGGCGTTGGCGCTGACCTCGACCCGGACGTCGCCGGTATTATCCATGAAGGGAATGACGTCGCCGACCGCGAGCTTCGAGATCGTGTCGAGCGTCAGCGACTGCAGCCGGATACGCGCTTCGAGCGTCACCTGAGAACGGCGGACCTGTTCGCTCAGCTGTTCCGACCACGCCTGGGAGGCCGCAGTCGGATTCTTGGCGCGCGGCGCGCTGATGACGGTGCGCAGCAGATCGCGCTGCGGCACGACGATAACGATCTCAGAGACGCATTTCCCGAGCGAAATCATCATCGTGATCGCGGCGGCAAAATCATCGTTGCCATCGGCGATCGGTGCCGGGTTGTCTTCGATGTTGCGCGGTGGATCCAGATAAGGCTCGAAGCCGCCCGGAGCGTTGACCGCGGAGCGAAGAACATTGGCGATCTTCTCGAAAAGCATGACAGAGAGATCGAGCTCCATCACCGAAAGCGGCCTGGCAATAGCCACTTCCATGTCTTCCGGCCGCGCTCCCAGCATATGTTCCATCAGCGTCATGATGAAACCTGAGCCGCAGCCGAGAATGAACTTCGGCGCCCAGTTGCGCAACGATCCGTTGACCAGAGCGTAGTTGCCGCCAAGCCCGGCGATCAGCTGGTTCATGAGGCCGGACTGACAGCCGGCATAGGCGATGTTGATGTCGAGACCCGTTTCGCTCTTGACGATATCAGGCAGAAACTCGGCATAGACCTGGGCGAAGGAGGTGCCAAGTTTGGCAAGCATCGCCTGATCGCCGAGATTGCCTGTGAGCTTGGCAAAGAGGGTGCGATCCATGGTGTGCGCCTTGGGTGCAGATTGCTGGCTCATGATCGTCAGGCTGCCTTGCTTTCACCGCCGGGGTTCATCATTTCCTGCTCGACCGCGTCGATCGACGGACGCTCGTAGGAGGAGATGGTCTTGCGGCCGTATTCGAGCGCGACCTGCGGCACCGAGCCGTTCATATAGGCCAGCAGCGTCTGCTTCACGATGACGTAGAGGCGGTGCTGCTTGCTGCGCACGACCTTGATTTGCGAGACCAGCGGCGCGCAGACCGAATAGGACAGGATAATGCCGAGGAAGGTGCCGACCAGCGCCGATCCGATCAGGTGGCCGAGAACCTCGGGTGATTCGTTGATGTGGCTCATGGCCTTGATGACGCCGAGAACGGCCGCGACGATACCGATGGCAGGGAACGAATCGCCCATGATCGTGATCGCGTGGTAGGGCTTCATCTTGTCGTGCTGCATGGTGTCGAGTTCTTCATCCATCAGCGCCTCGATCTCGTGAGAGCGGGCGTTGCCGATGATGATGAGACGGACGTAGTCGCAGATGAAAGCCGTCAGGTCCTTGTTCTTCAGGACCGTCGGGGCGGCCTGGAAGATCGCCGATTCATCCGGATTGTCGATATGCGCCTCGATCTCGTTGCGCGACTTGGTGCGCAGGTCGCGCATCAGGGCATAGAGCACGCCGAGCGTGTCGAGATAATTGCGTTCCTTGGGAACCGCATGACGGAAGGCTTCGCCGAGCGCCTTGCCCGAATCCTTCACCACCTTCATCGGATTGGCCATGATGAAGCCGCCGAGACCGGCGCCTGCGATAATGACAAATTCGAAGGGCTGGAACAGCGCGCCTACGTCTCCGCCCATAGCCATAAAGCTGCCTATGATGCAGCCGCAGGTCACTACAAATCCGATAATAATGTTCATCGTCGGTCCACACCTGAACGTTGCTTCATACGATGAACTAGGGGAGCTGCCTTGCGTGAGGCTGTTCGATGCTGCCGTGCGGTCGTCTTTTGCCGTGTCAGCTTCGCACAAGCCAATGACGGCAGGATAGCGGGTAAGGGCATCGATGCCCCGCTAACGAAATGTAGGAGCGCCCCGCGCGTTTCCTTTCCCGTTATTCTCCAATGTCCGGAGGGCGTTGAAAATGCAGTCTGGTATCTATGTGGCGCTATCGTCACAGATGGCGCTCGAGCGGCGTCTTACGACCATCGCCGACAATTTGGCCAATGTGAACACGACGGGCTTCCGGGGTACGGAAGTCAAGTTCGACCAGGTTCTCAGCAATACCGAAAACAAGCTCAACGCCAAGGTCGCCTTCGTCTCGCAAGGCAACGACTATCTCTCCGTCGAGAATGGCGAACTTCAGAATACCGGCAATTTGTTCGATTTCGCCGTCAAGGGCGATGCCTGGTTCGGCCTGAATACCCCGGCCGGCACGATCCTGTCCCGCGACGGCCGTTTCACCATGTCCGAGAGTGGCGCGCTGGTTTCCGTGCGCGGCCTTCCTGTACTCGATCCCGGCGGTGCCCCGATCCAGCTCGATCCGTCTGGTGGAGCGCCGTCAGTCTCGTCGAACGGCACGATTACCCAGAACGGCAAGCGCATGGGCCAGATCGGCCTCTATTCCGCGGATGTCGGCAAGGGTTTCCTGCGCTATCAGAACAGCGGTATCCTGCCGACCGATACGCCGCAGCCGGTGATCGACCGCTCAAATGTCGGCGTTGCGCAGGGATATCTCGAAAATTCCAACGTGAACGGCATGCGGGAGATGACCAACCTGATCGAGGTCAGCCGCGCATTCGACAATATCAGCACGCTCACCAGCAGCAGCGAAGGGACGCTCACCGACGCGATCAAGACCCTCGGCGGCAGCCAGTAAAGAGGGCGTATCATGGTCGAGGATCGGTTGCCGGAGGACGCATTGTCGCCGAAGCTTTCGCATATGGCTGTCCTGGCAGGACAGTATGCGTTGGCGGAAAATGCCGTGGCTCATGGCGGCCATGTGCGCACCATCGCCGCTGGCCACTATACGGTTGCCGGCCTTTCCCGGCAGGTGCGCCTTGGAGATTTCGTTGCACATCGCTCCAAGACGGGCATTCACCTCGGCGAGGTCGTCCGCGTCGAGCCGGAGTTGACCTATGTCTGTCCGATCGAGCCGGGCGAGCCGATCGGCATTCAGGATACCATCATCCGCAAGGGCGCCTTCCGTATTTCTCCCGATAACAGCTGGTGCGGTCGCACGATCAACTCGCTCGGCGAGCCGATCGACGGCCTCGGACCTCTGACGAAGGGGCTCGAAGCGCGCTCGATCTCCAACACTGCGCCACCCTCGATGACGCGCCAGCGCGTCGAAACCGGTTTCAAGACCGGCGTCCGGGCTATCGATATTTTTTCACCGCTCTGCCTCGGTCAGCGCTTGGGCATCTTCGCCGGCTCCGGCGTCGGCAAGTCGACGCTTCTGTCGATGGTCGCCAGGGCCGAAGCTTTCGACAAGGTGGTGATCGCGCTTGTCGGCGAACGCGGCCGCGAAGTCCGCGAATTCATCGAGGATACGCTCGGGTCGCATATGCAGAAGGCGGTGGCCGTCGTCGCAACCAGCGACGAAAGCCCGATGCTGCGCAAGATGGCGCCTCTCTCGGCGATTACCATTGCCGAGCACTTTCGCGACCAGGGCGACAACGTGCTGCTGATCGTCGATAGCGTTACCCGCTTTGCCCATGCCATTCGCGAAGTCGCGACGGCATCCGGCGAGCCGCCGATCGCTCGCGGATATCCGGCCTCCGTCTTCACGGAATTGCCGCGCCTGCTGGAGCGTGCCGGTCCAGGTCCCGAAGGCACCGGCACCATCACAGCCATCATTTCCATTCTTGTCGATGGCGATAATCACAACGACCCGATCGCCGACTCCACCCGCGGTATTCTCGACGGCCATATCGTTCTGCAGCGCAGCCTCGCCGAGGAAGGCCGTTATCCGCCGATCGATCCGCTTGCCTCGGTGTCGCGTCTGGCGCGCAAGGCGTGGACGCCGGATCAGGAAAAGCTGGTTTCCAGGCTGAAAGCCCTTGTCCATCGCTATGAGGAAACTCGCGACCTGCGCCTGATCGGCGGTTATCGACAGGGTAGCGATGCGGATCTCGACATCGCCGTCCGTCAGGTGCCGATCATCTACGACATCCTGAAGCAGACTCCAGCGGAGGGGCCGTCGGAAGACTCCTTCACCGATCTTGCGACCGCCTTGAAGAATGGTTCCGCCGCGGCGGTGCCGGTTCGGCCGAGGTGACGCCGCATGCAGGATCGCTTCAACCAAGCATTGTTTGCAGCCAGCCGATATTGCGGCATCGGGTGCCGAAAGAGGGGACAGACGTGAGAGAAACCGATGCAGACGAACCGGTTGCTCCGCCGAAGCCGGCGAGGAGGCGAACCGTCACGGACAAGGCGCTGGCTTGCACCGGACTGGTACTTGCCGGGGCTTCGGCCTTCTTCCCATGGTACGTTTTCCTGAACCCTGACAAGTTCGGTATCCATGTGGCCGAAGGCGATCGCACCCGCGATCTGCCAAACTGGCCGGGCCGCGAGGTCGTGAGTGTCTCGCCGCTTGCCATGGTCAACAAGAACCCCGCCGAACCGAGAGATCTCATCCCGGATCCTTTGACCACAGCGACCGTCAGCAATACCGGCCGCGAGGACGACAAGGGGCCGGCTGCCGATCAGCAGCCGTTTCCGGGCAAGGTTCCATTCCACCTGCTGCACATCGTCAATGGTCGTGCGCTGATCGAGGACGATACGGGCATGTATGTCGTACGCGTCGGCTCGGTTCTGCCCGATAACAGCCGCTTGGCCTCGATCGAGCAGCGGGATGGAAAATGGATCATCGTCACCTCAACGGGCGATGTTTACGGCAACAATTGAAAGACCCGAAAGTGCCTGAGTTTCAGGCATTTTCAACACCTTCGCAGGAACGCATTTCTCGCAAGTCCCACGCAAGATTATCCCGCTAGATTCCTAGTGTAAGAATGGAGAGAAGCCCATGCAACCGATTCAGCTTTTTGACCTGGCCTCGCGGCAAGCCGAGTGGCTTCAGGCGCGCCAGGAAGTCGTTGCTGGCAATATCGCCAATGCCAATACCCCGAAATATCGGGCCAAGGATGTCACGCCGTTTCAAGCCGTTCTGGACAACCAGAACATTGGCATGGCGAAGACCAACCCGGCGCATCTTTCGGGCAATGAATTCGGTGCGAGCGGCAATATCAACGTAGAGGAAGCGTCGCTCAATCAGGAAATAGGTGTTCAGGAGTCGGGTAACACCGTCGGCCTGGAGGACGAGCTCGCCAAATCGGGTGAAATCAAGCGTCAGTACAGTTTGAACACCGCACTCGTAAGCTCCTTTCATCGCATGATGCTGATGGCCGTAAAACAATAGATGAAGTGAAGATGTCATGGACCCGTTATCCGCCGCATTGAAGATCGCAGGCTCCGGCCTGGAGGCTCAATCGACCCGCCTGCGTGTCGTTTCAGAAAATATCGCCAACGCCCGTTCGACGGGTGACACTCCGGGCGCCGACCCCTATCGGCGAAAGACCGTGACCTTCGGCGCCGAAATGGATCGCGCCAATGGTCTCACCACCGTCGGAGTGAAGAAACTCGGCCAGGATACAGGCAAGTTCGTCCAGGAGTATGATCCGGGCAATCCTGCCGCAGACCAGAAGGGCTACGTCAAGATGCCCAACGTGAACATCCTCGTCGAAATGGCCGACATGCGCGAAGCAAACCGGTCCTATGAAGCCAACCTGCAGACTGTCAGGCAGGCTCGCGACCTCATCTCTTCCACTATTGACCTGCTGAAGAACTCATAATGATCGACTCCATCAAAAATGTCGCCTCTCTCTCGGCAACCCGCGGTCTCGGCAGCATCGCCACCGACCTGACCTCCGCAGCCTCCAGCACGCTGAACGCCTCGCCGGCAGTCGCCATGGGGGCGGAAGCCGGAATGAACTTCGCTTCGGTCATGTCGAACGTTGCGAAGGATTCCGTCAACACTCTGAAGGAAGCTGAAAACGCCTCCTTCGCCGGCATGAAGGGAACGATGAGCACACGCGAAGTCGTCGACAAGGTCATGCAGGCCGATCAGACCCTGCAGACTGCCATCGCACTGCGCGACAAGGTCGTTTCCGCCTTTCTCGATATTACGAGAATGCAGATCTAGAGCGGGATTTCCCGCTCTAACTCACTGATTTCGCGTGAGTTGCTCGCTGACCGGATCCCCGGTTTCGACGATCACGCCCCAGCTCGAAGGACGAAAGCATGAGAGCGCTCGCAATTGCCGCAACGGGCATGAACGCCCAGCAGACCAATCTTGAAGTCATCGCGAACAACATCGCGAACATCAACACGACCGGTTACAAGCGTTCGCGCGCAGAGTTCTCCGACCTTCTCTATCAGACCGAGCGCGCCAAGGGCATCGCCAACCGGCCCAATCAGGCCGTGGTTCCGGAAGGCGCCAATATCGGTCTCGGCGTGCAGACCACTGCGGTGCGCAACATCCAGATCCAGGGACAATTGTCGCAGACGCAGAACGACCTCGACGTCGCGCTTGTCGGCCGCGGCTGGTTCCAGATCCAGATGCCCGACGGAACGACGGCCTACACTCGCGCAGGATCGTTCAACAAGAGCGATACCGGCCAGATCGTCACGCCCGATGGCAACGTGCTGGCGCCCGGAATTACCATTCCGAACAACGCCACCAACATCACCATCAACCAGTCCGGCCAGGTCTCCGCCAACATCGGCACGGCCACGACGCCGACCACCCTTGGTCAGATTCAGATTGCCAATTTCGTCAATGAAGCCGGTCTGCAGCCCATGGGCAGCAACCTCTTCACGCAGACGCCGGCCTCGGGCGATCCGGTGATCTCCGACCCGAACCAGAACGGCTTCGGCTACATGAAGCAGTACTATCTGGAATCGTCGAATGTCGATCCGGTCAAGGAAATAACAGACCTGATCACCGCGCAGCGTGCCTACGAGATGAACTCCAAGGTCATCACAACGGCTGACGACATGGCACAGATCGTCAGCAAGAACCTGAAGTAGCGGGAAGGACGGGCCAAACATGAGGTTTTGCCGGATGAAAAGCTTAGCAATGGCCTGGTTCGCCGCCGCGAGCCTTTCCGTCATGTTCGCATCGACAGCGCCTGCGGGCGCGGCGAGCGGCGACGCAGGCGGTATGGGTACTGCCGTGGTGCCGACCGAGACGATCTATCCCGGCGACATCATCAACAGCGGTCAGCTCGAAGAAGTCGAAGTCACCAACCCCAACCTTACGGGCGATTATGCCAAGCGCATCCGGGAGGTCACCGGCAGGGTATCCAAGCGGACGCTTGTGCCCGGCCGCACCATCTCCATTTCTTCGCTGCGGCAGCCCTTTGCGGTAACGCGCGGTTCCAATGTCCGTCTGGTCATGAGCATGGGCAGCATGACGATCACTGCAGCTGGCACGCCATTGGATGACGGCGCCATCGGCGACAGCGTGCGGGCCCGAAACATGGACTCCGGCATCATCGTCAACGGCACCGTTCTCGAAAACGGCACGATCCGCGTGGTCGCAAAATGAAACGGCTTCGTCAATTTCTCGCAGTCCTGTTTGCATTGCCCAGCCTGATCATCGCCGATCCGGCTGCCGCGATGCAATCACGCATCAAGGACATCGCGTCGCTGCAATCCGGCCGCGACAATCAGCTTATCGGCTACGGCTTGATCGTCGGTCTCCAGGGGACGGGTGACAGCCTGCGCGCGTCGCCGTTCACCGAGCAATCCATGCGCGCAATGCTGCAGAATCTCGGCATCTCGACGCAGGGCGGCCAATCGGCCGCCAGAAATACCGCAGCCGTCATGGTGACGGCGAACCTGCCGCCGTTTGCCAGCCCCGGCAGCCGTATCGACGTGACAGTCAGCTCGCTCGGCGATGCGACGTCGCTGCGCGGCGGCACGCTCATCATGACTTCGTTGAGCGGCGCCGACGGCCAGATCTATGCGGTTGCGCAGGGTTCGGTCATCGTTTCCGGCTTCCAGGCACAGGGTGCGGCGGCATCCGTTACCGAAGGCGTCACCACAGCGGGCCGCGTCCCCGGCGGCGCCATCATCGAACGCGAACTGCCGTCCCGCTTCAAGGATTCGGTCAATCTGGTCCTGCAGCTGCGCAATCCCGATTTTTCGACGTCCATCCGTATTGCCGACACCGTCAACGCATGGGCAACCTCGCGCTTCGGCTCGCCGATCGCTGAAGCAAAGGATTCGCAGGAAGTCTCCATCAGCAAGCCGAAGATGTCGGATCTGACGCGACTGATGGCCGACATCGAGAATCTCAATGTCCAGACGGATACGCCGGCCAAGGTCGTCATCAACGAGCGCACCGGAACCATCGTCATCGGTGCTGACGTTCGCGTCTCCCCGGTTGCCGTCAGCTACGGAACGCTGACTGTGCAGGTGAGCGAGAACCCGCAGGTGATCCAGCCCGAGCCCTTCTCGAACGGGCAGACGGCCATCCAGGACCAGACCGACATTACAGCCACGAAGAGCGGCGGCCGCGTCGCTGTGCTTGAAGGGCCTGACCTGAAGACGCTCGTTTCCGGTCTCAACAATATCGGCGTCAAGCCGGACGGCATCATCGCCATCCTGCAAGGCATCAAGTCTGCCGGCGCCCTGCAAGCGGAGCTCGTGCTGCAATGATATCGATCGTCAGCTCCAGAAAGATGCTGATCTCCTGTGGTCTTTCGGCTGTCTCGGCAGCAGGCCTCCTGCTGCTGTCGCTCAGCGCCGGCGCAGCGCAGCAGGCGCCGAAGCCGGTCGTCGATCCGGCCTCCAGCCAGGATGAGATTCGGCAGTTTTGCACCAACATCGCCGATCCCGCCCGCGATCAACGCTATCTGCTGCAAAAGCAGGAGCTGGAGAAGCTGCAGGCTGACGTCGACAAGCGTATTGCCACCATGGACAAGCGCAAGGCGGAATACGAGGACTGGTTGAAGCGTCGCGACGACTTCCTGAAGACGGCGGATGTCGGCCTGGTCGATATCTACAAGAACATGAAACCGGATGCCGCCGCGGCCAGCCTCAACGACGTTAGGACGACGATTGCGGCCGCAATCATCATGAAGCTTTCGGCGCGGCAGTCGAGCCTTATCCTTGCGGAGATGGATGCGAAAAAAGCGGCTGTGATCACCAATATCATCGCCAGTGCATCCGACCCGAACACATCGAAGTCGAAGGACCCCTCATGAACACGCGTCTTACGGCTGCCTGTGCAATCGTCATCTTTCTCGCCGGTTGCCAGTCGCAGGCCATGAAGGAAATCGGCAGGGCGCCTGCCATGAGTCCGATTGGCAGCGGCCTGCAATATGCGCAGACGCCGCAGATGTCGCAGTACCCGAAGCGGCCGCATCAGGTCGCGCAAGGCTATTCGCTGTGGAACGATTCGCAGGCGGCCCTCTTCAAGGATGCGCGCGCCCTCAACGTTGGCGACATCCTGACCGTGACGATCAAGATCGACGACAAGGCGAACTGGGACAACGAGACCAACCGCAGCCGCACGAACAAGAGCGACATGAACTGGAACATTGCCGCCAAGATCTTCGGCTGGCAGCCCGCCACCAATGCAACGGCGACCTCGGGCTCCGATACCAGCACGGACGGCAAGGGCAAGATGCAGCGCTCCGAGCAGATCAACCTGCTCGTGGCCGCGGTCGTCACCGGTATTCTCGAGAACGGCAACCTGATGATCAGCGGCTCGCAGGAAGTCCGCATGAATCAGGAAATCCGCATTCTCAACGTCGCCGGCATCGTGCGTCCGCAGGATGTTACCTCGGATAATACGATTTCCTACGACAAGATCGCCGAAGCGCGCATCTCCTATGGCGGCCGTGGTCGCCTGACGGAAGTGCAGCAGCCGCCGCGAGGTCAGCAGGCAGTCGATCTACTGTCGCCGCTCTGACGATCGACGGCATCGGATAGTGAGAGAAATTCCAGCAAAGGCGCGGAGCGACCTTGCGTCAGGAGTTTCGTGAAAACTAAGAGTTAGGGCGCTTCCGTGGCTCGGTTTGAAGCGGAAATGTTCTAGACAACGAACGGACAGGGACATGGCTGCAGCCGCAGACGAATCAGCAAAAGGCAAGGGATCGCCACTCATCATGACGATCGTCGGGCTGCTGGTGCTGACCGTTTTCGGCGGTGGCGGCGGCTGGGTGCTCGGCACCATGGTCGCTCCGAGGATCAAGGCAGCCGCTGCAGCCGTGCAGGCGAAAACACAGCCGGCCGGCGGCAAGCAGGCCGCCGCCGAGGCAGCTGGACAGCCAAACGGCATCGTCGCACTCGACCCGATTACTACCAATCTTGCCTATCCCTCGCAGAGCTGGATAAGGCTGGAGCTGGCCCTGGTGTTCAAGGGTCAGCCGGACGCGCAACTGGCTCAATCGATCCACCAGGACATCCTCGCTTACATCCGTACGGTGTCCTTGCAGCAGATCGAAGGGGCGCGAGGCCTGCAATATCTTCGGGATGACATTCAGGAGCGTGTTGACCTGCGCTCGGAAGGACGAGTATCGAAAGTTATGTTCAGAACTTTCGTGATCGAATGAGTCGACTAGCTCTTGCCCTGTCCATATTAGTCCTCGCTGCATTGTCGCCCGAGCTGGCGATGGCGCAGCAATTGTCGCAACAGCTCCCCACGGATCTTCTGAATGCTCCGGTAAACGGCTCGGTTGCCGCCTGGATCATCCGCACCTTCGGGCTTTTGACGGTCCTGTCGATCGCGCCCGGCATCCTGATCATGGTGACGAGCTTTCCGCGCTTCATCATCGCCTTCTCGATCCTGCGTACCGGCATGGGCATTGCGACGACGCCGTCGAACATGATTCTGCTAAGCTTGGCTCTGTTCATGACGTTCTACGTCATGTCGCCGACCTTCGATCAGGCATGGAAGGACGGGGTACAGCCGCTGCTCGCCAACCAGATTTCGGAAGCGGACGCCGTGCAGCGCATCGCCGAGCCCTTCCGCACATTCATGTCGAACAATACGCGCGACAAGGATCTCAAGCTGTTCGTCGATCTGGCGAAGGAGCGGGGCCAGACGACCGTGGTCGACAACAAGATCGACTATCGCGTCCTGATCCCGGCTTTCATGATCTCGGAAATTCGCCGCGGCTTCGAGATCGGCTTCCTCGTTGTCCTGCCGTTCCTCGTTATCGACCTGATCGTGTCGACCATCGTCATGGCCATGGGTATGATGATGCTGCCGCCGACATCGATCTCGCTGCCCTTCAAGATTCTGTTCTTCGTGCTGATCGACGGTTGGAATTTGCTGGTCGGCAGCCTCGTGCGCTCTTTCCATTGATGGACAGGCCCCGACAGGCAGCCTAAATCGCGTCGCGATCCCTCAGGCCTGCGTCCCATGTTTGGCTTTTTGATTCGACCCATGGCGTAGCCGGGAAACCGGTACATAGTTTTGCCGCGACGACATGCTTTCAAAAAAACGCCGGGAATTGCTTCCCGGCGTTTTTTGCTTGTTCGATTTTTCCAATTTACTCGGCGGCGATTGCCGCTGCGCTCGCGTCTTCCGCCATGAAGGGTACGGTGCGGATCGGCAGCGCCGGTACATCCATATGGTCGGGTGCCAGCCCCTGCTTGGCGCGCTCCACCATCATCTCGAAGGCCGTCTCCAGGTGATGCGTGAAGCGCTCGGCGTCGAAGAGCGGCTTGATGTACCGGTTGGCAGCCAGCGTCTGCTTGAGCTGTGCAATGCGTTCCGGCTGGCCGGCAAGTTCCACGGCCATGTCTTCATAGGCCTGCAGATCGTCGGCGACCAGTTCCGGCACGCCGATCGCGTTGAGCAGGCTTTCGCTGACGCGTGAGGCGAAGTTGGTGTCTTTGACGGTGAGAACCGGCAGGCCGCCCCAGAGCTGCTCGGAGGTGGTCGTATGGCCGTTGACCGGGAAGGTGTCGAGGCCGATATCGGCAAGCTGCTGACGATCGATATGTGCCTGATAGTCGATACGGGAGGTAAAGACGACACGCTTGCGGTTGATGCCGCGCGCTTCCAGACGCGCCCAGAGATTGGCCTCGGCATGTGGGCCATTGCACAGCAGCCATAGCACGCTGTCCTTGCTGCGCTTCAGAATGTTGCACCACACGTCGATCATCTGTGAGGTGATCTTGCGGTTGCCGTTGAAGGACGCAAAGACGAAAGCGTCTTGAGGCAAGCCATGCTGGGCACGCGTCGTCGGCCGCGGCTTTGGCCGGTTGAGCGGATCGTTCGGCTGATAGCACTCTGGCAGGCGGCAGAACTTCTCGTGGAAATGTTCCTTCGAACGCTCCGGCAGTACGTAGTGATCGCCGATGATGTAATCGAGATCGATGTTGACCGTCGTGCCGGGAAAGCCCAGCCACGCAACCTGGATCGGCGCGGGCATATGGTTGAAAATATGTGCCCGGCTTGCCCTCGTGTGTCCCTTGAGATCGATGAGGATATCGATGCCGCGCGCGCGGATCTCAGCTGCCGCCGCCTGGTCGGAATGGCCGCGGATATCGACTAGGGTCCCAAGGTTCGTGTAGTCGAATTCCTCGTCCCCCTGCATAAGGGGATTGGAGTGGTCAAACAGCGTGACTTCGAACCGTTCCTTGTCATGCAGCTCGAGAACATGCTGCAGGAGCTTCATCGTTGCGTGTCCCGGCCAGAAGTCGGACGAGACGTAGCCGATGCGAATCTTCCGGTCCCATGTGTGGGGGAGCTTGCGGCGGGTCTCGGCATGGTCTGCGGGCAGGGGTTCGGTATCGTGGATCGCGAGCTTGTTGATCGCTTCGTCACCGCACCAGTGAAGGTGGAAGAACGGGTTGTCGGAGGTGACGTGATCGAGCTTGCCTTGTGCCATTGATGCCAAGACTGGCGCCATATGCCTGTCGACCGCAGCCAGATCGGACTCCTCGCGCGCGAAGATCAGATAGAGCGTCCGGAAGATGATGTTGTCCGGGTAGGTCTTGAACAGGGTTGCGACGATATGCTTGTTGCCCTCTTCGTAGAGGTCATCGGTAAGAAGCGTTGCGGCCATGAACCGATGCTTCATTTCCGGTCCTTCGACCAGCACGCTCTTGAAGCCCGTGAGAAGCTCCTTTTGCTGGCGGCCGAGGAGAATGCGGCTGAGAGCGAAGGCCAGGTCCGGATCCCTGAACGCCAGCGGCAGGATGAGGCTGCCCACAGCGAGCGCCTGATCGTCGTTACCGCATTCGCTGTGGAGCAGAAGCGCTTCGCGAAGATAGTCTTCGCGGCGGGGCGGCTGCCTGCCGGCCAGTTCGTAAGCGCTCGCCGCATCGGCCTTGAAGCCAAGCTTGAGCAGTGTCTTGGCCAGCAAGGCATAGGTCTTCGACGACCTGTCGACATTAAGCAGATCGTTCAGCGTTTCGAGCGCGCGCGTATATTGTCCCTTCTGATAGAAACCGGACGCGGCTGAAAAGGCGTTTTTCGTATTCACGAGCGAGAACTCCAAGCGGAATGTTGAACAGGCTCTCGTCAAAGGCCGAGTGCCGGCATCATGGATTCGCTTGATCATCGCTCACGTAGCTTGCCTGAAACCGAAGCAACCGACGAAAAGTCCTTTACGGATTCTTAGCTACGTTCCGGAGAGCCGATGCCGGCTGGCCCGAATTTAAGAAATTGGCAAGCAATGGATGCGAGTTTGCTTGCGACATGACGGGTTTGGTCCTCTAGGAAGACGGATCGAGGGGCATGAAGCTGCTCCGTCATCGCCGGTATTTTCAGTCCGGTATGTCCTCCTTTCGTATCCAGTTTCCAGGGGACACACTCAATGACCAGCATTATCACCAACAATTCCGCAATGGCCGCCCTCCAGACGCTGCGTGGCATCAGCAGCAACCTGCAGCAGACGCAGGCCCACGTATCTTCCGGCCTGCGCATCTCCAAGGCTTCCGACAACGCTGCTTACTGGTCGATCGCCACCAGCATGAAGTCCGACAACGGCGCCATCGGTGCTGTTTCCGACGCTCTCGGCCTCGGCGCTGCAAAGGTCGACACGGCTTCGACGGCTGTTACCAGCGCAATCGACATCGTCGGCCAGATCAAGAACAAGCTTGCAACCGCCATGGAAGGTTCGGTTGACAAGAAGTCGGTCCAGGAAGAAATCGGCCAGCTGCAGCAGCAGCTGAAGAGCGTTGCCCAGTCTGCATCGTTCAACGGCGAAAACTGGGTCATGGCTAAGGGCGGCGACTCGGCTTCGGTCGTTTCCTCCTTCATCCGCGGCTCGAACGGCACTGTTTCGGTCAGCTCGACCAGCTACGCGTTCAACACCAGCTCGAGCGGCAACGTTCTGTTCGGCGCGAACAACGGCACGATCGACACGGCTTCGGGTATTCTCGGCAGCAAGACGACCATCGGCACGAGCCAGTACTCGGTCTTCAGCCTTGACATCAGCAAGATGACGTCGGGTGGGATCTCCAGCGCTCTGAACATGGTTCAGTCTGCTCTGAACTCCATGACCAGCATGAACTCGCGCCTCGGCTCGATCTCCAGCCGTATCGACCTGCAGACGAGCTTCGCTTCTTCGCTCTCCGACTCGATCCAGTCGGGCGTTGGCAAGCTGGTTGATGCCAACATGGAACAGGAATCGAGCAAGCTGTCCGCTCTGCAGACGCAGCAGCAGCTGGCCGTCCAGTCGCTCTCGATCGCCAACTCCTCGAACCAGTCGATCCTGTCGCTCTTCCGCGGCTAATAGGCTAGGACATCGGCCGCTGGCCGAAAATCTTAAACAAGACGTTAACCGCGCCTATCTAAGGCGCGGTTTTTTTTATTTTTTTGGCATTTTCGAGGTTCAAGATTTCTTAACTATATTGCTGTTTCTTAGGACCATCGAAACGGCGAGTTAACCTTAACCGATTGGGTTAACAGGCATGATGCTGAATGCCGTTACCGGTTTTAGGTCCGGAATGTCCCTTATTTTAACCACTGCCAAAAGGGGCAAATATTATGACGAGCATTCTTACCAACAACGCCGCAATGGCCGCCCTCCAGACGCTGCGTGGCATCAGCAGCAACCTGCAGCAGACGCAGGCCCACGTATCTTCCGGCCTGCGCATCTCCAAGGCTTCCGACAACGCTGCTTACTGGTCGATCGCCACCAGCATGAAGTCCGACAACGGCGCCATCGGTGCTGTTTCCGACGCTCTCGGCCTCGGCGCTGCAAAGGTCGACACGGCTACGACGGCTGTCACCAGCGCAATCGACATCGTCGGCCAGATCAAGAACAAGCTTGCAACCGCCATGGAACCGTCGGTTGACAAGAAGTCGGTCCAGGAAGAAATCAGCCAGCTGCAGCAGCAGCTGAAGAGCGTTGCCCAGTCTGCATCGTTCAACGGCGAAAACTGGGTCATGGCTAAGGGCGGCGACTCGGCTTCGGTCGTTTCCTCCTTCATCCGCGGCTCCAACGGCACGGTTTCGGTCAGCTCAACCAGCTACGCGTTCAACTCCAGCTCGAGCGGCAACGTTCTGTTCGGCGCGAACAACGGCACGATCGACACGGCTTCGGGTATTCTCGGCAGCAAGACGACCATCGGCACGAGCCAGTACTCGGTCTTCAGCCTTGACATCAGCAAGATGACGTCGGGTAGCATCTCCAGCGCTCTGAACATGGTTCAGTCTGCTCTGAACTCCATGACCAGCATGAACTCGCGCCTCGGCTCGATCTCCAGCCGTATCGACCTGCAGACGAGCTTCGCCTCTTCGCTCTCCGACTCGATCCAGTCGGGCGTTGGCAAGCTGGTTGATGCCAACATGGAACAGGAATCGAGCAAGCTGTCCGCTCTGCAGACGCAGCAGCAGCTGGCCGTCCAGTCGCTCTCGATCGCCAACTCCTCGAGCCAGTCGATCCTGTCGCTCTTCCGCGGCTAATAAGTTACGGCGTCTTCCGCCGATCGAAAATCTTAAACAAGACGTCAACCGCGCCTGCAAAGGCGCGGTTTTCGCTTTCTGGCCAGCTGTGTGGAGATACAGAACCACCCAAGCGAAGAAGTTGCGAGAAAATGGCGTTTTCTCGCAACCGAAGCGACAATCGCTCGGGCGCATCCCGCGAAAATGCCGAGGTGGCCGTCGTCACACGATTGAGCCTTCGGCTTGATGAATACCGATTTTGTTAACTATTACAGGCGACGTTAACCTTTTATTAACGCTATTATTGTCAGTTGCAGCTAACGCAACGGTTGGTTAACCTCTCCTAAGAGCCGGTTAACAAGCATGAGGCTGATTGCCGTTCCCGGCCGCAGACCGGAATGTCCCTTCCTATTTCAGCCACAAGGGGCACCCTCCATGACCAGCATTCTCACCAATAACGCGGCGATGTCCGCTCTCCAGACTCTGCGCGGCATCAGCAGCAATCTGCAGGATACCCAGAGCCGCGTTTCCTCCGGTTATCGCGTCGCCAAGGCATCGGACAATGCGGCCTACTGGTCGATCGCGACCACCATGCGCTCCGACAACAGCGCACTTTCCGCGGTATCCGATGCGTTGGGACTGGGAGCTGCAAAAGTTGATACGGCCTACACGGCGATGGACAACGCCATAACCGTCGTACAGCAGATCAAGGACAAGCTGGTCGCTGCGACCGAAAACAGTGTCTCCAAGGGAGATGTGCAGCAGGAAATTACGCAGCTCCAACAGCAGTTGCAAAGCATCGCTCAATCGGCATCTTTTTCCGGCCAGAACTGGATGTACGCGGCCAACGGCGCGTCCGCGTCGGTTGTGTCTTCGTTCGTGCGCAACAATGACGGCACGGTTGCAGTCAACAGCACCAGCTACAGTTTCGACACCGGCTCGCACGGCAACGTTTTGTTTGGCGCGAAGCCCGGCGGCGGCCTCGATACGAATTCAGGCATTCTTGGAAGCAAGCAGACGATCGGCAGCAAGTCCTATTCCGTCTTTAGCCTCGACATTGCCAATATGACCGGCGGCGACATTGGCAAAGCGATGAACCTCGTGCAGGGCGCGCTCAATGCCTTGACCAGCACGTCTTCGCAGCTTGGTTCGCTTTCGACCCGTATCGATCTGCAGACGAATTTCGTCTCCACGCTGCGCGATACGATCGATTCGGGTGTCGGCAAGCTGGTTGATGCCAATATGGAGCAGGAATCGAGCAAGCTGTCTGCCCTGCAAACGCAGCAGCAGCTGGCGATACAGTCATTGCAGATTGCCAATACCAGCGCGCAGAGTGTCTTGTCGCTCTTCAAAGCTTGATCGGAGCTTGCGCTAGGATAGCGCGACGGCATTTACCTCTTGTCGTCGCGCGTTGGGTTTTGTTAACCTTATCGACAACTGATTTGCAGTACTTATTCGAGTGCTGGCTCTCGGCTTTCTTCAAAGCGAGGGCGGCGACTTGTTTTAGCGACGGGCCGCGCTGGGAAATCTCCCGCTGGTGGGCATGAGGCCAATCGTTGCTGCCGGACCGGCCCGGTTTGCCAATCCCAATGGAATTACGGATTTTCTGATGAGCAATGTGACGGCGAATGGGGCCACGTCTGCGGCATTGACCGTTTTACGCGGAGTCAACAAGGATCTCGGTGTCGTGCAGCAGCAGGTCTCGTCCGGCTACCGCATTCAAAAGGCGAGCGACGATCCTACCTATTGGTCGATGGCGACCACCATGCGCTCGGATCAGAGCAGCCTTTCGACCATCAACGATGCCCTTGGTCTCGGCTCTTCCAAGGTCGACACCGCATCGACCGCCATGGATACGGTCGTCGGTCTGCTGACCCAGATCCAATCCAAGCTGGTTTCGGCAAAGGAACCCGGCACGGACAAGACCGCCATCAATGCCGATATCCAGCAGCTCAAGAATCAGCTGCAGTCGGTTACGCAGTCGGCCTCCTTCTCCAATGAGAATTGGCTTTACAACAGCGAAGCACATCCCACCACGCAGCAGTCGGTCATCAGCAATTTCACACGCGGCACGGGCGGCCAGATCACCCTCGCGACGATCGGCTACGACAGCTCTCAAACCCTGATGATCGATACCGCTGATGCGAGCCGCGGACTTCTGACGAAGAATGTCGACGCCAGCACGTTCAGCACATCGAGCGGTGGCAGCACGACGGCCCGCAACTATTATCTTCTGGCAGCCGCCGGGGGTACGCCGCCGGCTGGCGGCACTGAAATTGCCATTTCGAGCACCACCACGGACGATCAGCTCAATGACATGCTCAACGTCACGAGTTCGCTTCTGAAGTCTGCAACGTCCGCGGGTTCGACGCTGGGCATGATGAAGTCGAATATCGACGATCAGGCGGATTACATTTCCAAGCTCACCGACAGCATCAAGAGCAGTGTCGGCGATATGGTAGACACGAACATGGAAGAAGCCGCGGCGCGGCAATCGGCCCTGCAGACAGCCCAGCAGATGGGCGTTCAGGCGCTATCGATCGCTAACGGTATGGCGAGCAAGGTGTTGATTATCCTGCAGGCGAAATGAGGCCAGGCGGCGTGGCCCGATCGGCAGTGCCGCGCCGCATTCATCCTCGCACAAGTTTGACTGCCTACGGTCCGACGCAGTGGCATGGTTGCGCCGCAGTTTGCTGGAGATAGTCGCATCTCCGGCGGCGTTGCCAGAAGACGGAAACCGGAAGCGTGATGATCGACGTTTTGAGACTGGGAAATGATGGGCCCTCTTGTGGCATCCACCTGCAGTGTCGTGCCGACGCCAATGGGGAGGCGCGCGCGTGAGCCTGGCAATATCCCGTTACCTCAAGGATTTCAGCGCCGAACAGGCGCCCCCCGCCGATATGCCGGACATGGTTTTCGGCGAGCCGTTGGAATTTCACGACACTGTTGTGGAGCCCCCGGTCGATGTCGAGGCCGAGCGCCGCGCCGCCTATGCGGAAGGGCATGAAACGGCGACTCAGGAATTGTCTGAAAAGCATCGGGCCGAGTGCGATGCCATGACCCTTTCATTTCGAGCCGAAATGGATGCTCTACGGGCACGCTATGAAGAACAGGCAGCGGAACGAATTGCCGCGGATCTGACCCGCATCGCCACGATGCTTGGTCAGGCCATCAGCGCAGACGCGGCTGCGGTTCTCGCGCCGATCATGACCGAGACGATGACGATGAAGGCGGTTGCCGATCTTGCCGAGTTGGTCAGGACCGCAATCCTCGATGGTGGCGCTGGCCCCATTTCCGTAAGCGGCCCCCGCAATCTCTTTGAAGTCCTGCAGGCCAATCTTGGTGAAGGGGCTACGCTCCTGCGTCATGTCGAAGCTGACGATGTCGATCTTACCGTGACCATCGGCGAGAGTGTTCTTGTGACCCGCATGTCTGCCTGGGCCGCCAGCCTGAAAGAGATTCTGAAATGAGCGACGGCGATCAAAATCACGGCAAGCACGAGATCATCATCGTCAAGCGTCATGGTGGCGGCGATCATGAGGGCGGTCACGGCGGAGCGTGGAAAATCGCCTATGCCGACTTCATGACGGCCATGATGGCTTTCTTCCTCGTCATGTGGCTGGTGAATGCTGCCAACGAGGAGACGAAGGCTTCGGTTGCGTCGTATTTCAACCCCATCAAACTCGCCGACGAGAAGCCTACGGAAAAGGGGCTCAAGAAGCCTGTCGACAAGGCTGAGGGCGAGAAGAACCAGCAGAAATCGGATAAGGCGCAGGACAAACCGAATGATGGCAAGTCTGCCAAGACGGGTGAGGACCTGACGGCGACGTCGGGCGACCAGACGAACTATTCCGAGGCCGATTTTTTCGAGAATCCTTATTCCGTACTGGCTGAAATCGCACAGGAAGTCGGCCAGCAGGCCAATGTCAGCGCCAAGGGCGAGGGCGGTGCGGCTCAGTCCGGCCCGGCCACAGGCGCGGATGGCGGGCAGGCCTATCGCGATCCTTTCGACCCGGATTTCTGGACGAAGCAGGTTCAGGTTTCCAGCGCCTCGAAGAAGGCGAACGAGGAACAGTCCGCCAAGTCGGATAAGTCCCCTAAAGGAGAGGTCGTGGCCTTGTCCAAGGCAACGGCAGCCGATAGCGGCCAACCTGCCGATCAGCCGCAGATCGCGGAGCAGGATCCGACGCAGAGTGAGCCGCAGGCTGCCGGCAAGCAGCAAGGTAAGCAATCACAACAGCAGCAGGTCGCCAGCGCCAAGGAGCAAAGCAGCTCCTCCAGTTTTGACGATAGCGTCGCCGTTTCTCAGAACAAGGACATTCCGCCGACGAAGGCCCAGCAGCAGGAAGCCAAGCAACTGCAGCAGGAGATACAGGCGCAGATCGGCGGTATCGCCGGTCAGCTGGCCGAGGGATTGCAAGTCACGGCAGCCGAAGGTGGCGTGTTGGTGACCATCTCCGACCAGAGCAACGATCCCATGTTCAATATCGGCTCCGCCGTGCCGCGCCGGGAAATGGTGCTGGCAATGGAGAAGATCGGAAAGGTGTTGGCGGAGCGCAAGGGAGCGATCCTCATCCGCGGTCACACCGACGGGCGCCCCTATATGGTCAGCGGCCGCAACGACAACTGGCGTTTGTCGCTCGATCGTGCCCAGAGCGCCTATTACATGCTGACGAGCAGCGGTCTTGACGAGAAGCGGATCTCGCAGGTCTCCGGATTTGCCGATCGGCGGCTGAAGCTGCCCGACGATCCCTTCAACGACGCCAACCGCCGTATCGAGATCCTGATCGTCAATGCGCCGATCCAGGCGGCGAAGGATCCCGCAAAGTCTGATGGTCAAAACCCCGTCAAACCGTCGCCGGACAAAGCCAAGCCCGGCCAAGGCAAGCAGGGATAGTCCATGGCGCGCAAAACGCATCGACATCGTCTTGCACTCCTATTGACCTTCGGCGTCCTGGCGCCGGTGGGCGCTCGAGCCGAGGGGCCGGACAACCTGCCGCTTTACAAGACGCTGCGCTCGCTCGAATTCGTTCAGGATTCCGTGGTCGCGGGCGACAGCTCCGCCGGAGAGATGCAACGATTCCTGCTGGCCACGATCGACGCCCGCCTGCGCAATGCCGATAAATCGGTGTTTGAAGATACACGCAATGTCGATGCTGCCCTGGCCTACGCGATGAGCGGCGGCAATCCCGAAACGCTCGAATATCTGATGCAGCGCGACGTCAACGGCAATTTCGACAACCGCGTTGCCGATGTTCTCAGAAAGTATCTGAACGGCAAGGGCCTGCTGGTGGTCAACACCCTTGCTGACATTGCCAAGGAGTATCGCGACAAGCCGATTGGTCCCTATCTTTCGCTGGTCGCCGGTAATGTCATGTCCGGCAAGAATGCCATGGCGGCCCTGAAGCTTTATGATTGGGCCCGCCTGATGGCGCCTGGCACGATCGTCGAGGAATCGGCGTTGCGCCGCTCACTTGCCCTGTGCGCCGATGCCGGGCTGGTGCCGCTGGGGCTTGAATATTCGCAGCGCTATACGAGACGCTTCCTGCATTCTCCCTATGCCAGCCAGTTTGCCGACCTCTTCGTGCAGCTCGTGGTGGATCACGATTCCGACGTCAAGCAGCAGGATATCATTGATATTCTGTCGTTTATGGATCCGCCGAGGCAGCGGGAGATCTATCTGCGCATGGCGCGCCGTGCCGCGATTGCCGGTAAGTCAGATCTCGCGGCGCTCGCTGCCGGTCGGGCCCAGGCGATTTCCAGCGACGGCACCGATAGTTTCGACGCTTTGGCAGGCTTCTACGGTGGCGTTGCCGGTGTCTCGACACCGGGTCTGGAGGCGGCGATCGGCAATCTCAACCAGATGCCTGCCGGCGAGTTGAACGCACGGGATCGGGCTCTGCGCGATGCGGCGAAGGCCGTGGCGCAAGAGATCCTGCGGGCGCCCGACCCTGCAAGCCTCGGGCAAGGCAACGTTCCTAACCTGCCCAATCAACAGAATACTGAACACGATGCTGCTGTGACGAAACAAACGGGAGGCCAGTCTCCCGGCACGGCGGGTGTTGAGCAGGGAGCCGCGGCAAAGGCAGCTCCCGCCCCGGAGGGAGGGAGGCAGGAGGCCGACTCTTCGTTCAACGCATTCGTCACGACGAGCCGCTCGAAGCTGGACGCTATCGACGGCATGTTGAAGCAGGAAAGTCATTGATCATGAACGACATCGGTGTCTCTGGCGCCTCGTCCGGCGCAGATATTGTTGCTGCCGCCAAGGGCTCCCGCACAGGGAAGCAGGATGATGGCAAGGGCTTTCTCGATGCCCTCGCAAGCTCCCTCGGCGACGGACGTAAATCGTCCGGCACGAATGTCGGCACGGGTGCGACCCAGACAGCCAATGACAACACAGACGGAGATGCGGGCACGACAACGGTTACCGCTGGCAATCCAGCGCTTGCCGTGGATGGGAACCTCATCGCCGGAGGCAGTATGATCGATACATCTGTGGCGAATATCGCCAATCTGGCGAAGGGGGCGAAATCCCTGCAGGGAGCCGGACCTCTGTCGCTTTCAAAGTCGTTGATCGAGCTTCAGAAGGCGGCGCAGGCGATGGCTGACGCCGACCCCTCTGCCACTGATGCGTCTGCCGCCGATGCGAACGACCCGGCAGCTGCAAAGCCGGATGTCAGCCAGCTTCCGGCACAGGCCGATGCCGCGGCACAGCTTGTCGAGATCGCGCAGCAACTGGCCGAGGCTGCCGGAGGTGGTCAGGTTTTGCCAACGGACGGTAACGGCAAGGCACCGGCCACCAAGGGCGACAAGGGCACGTCTACGACTGACGACGGTAAGTCAGCACCGACGCAGAGCGCTCAGACCGCGAACACCATCACCGATGCACTGTCGATTCTGAACGTCGCGCAGACCGTCGCTGCGGCACAGGATGCTGCTGTGGCGGGCGGGCAGGCTCGCAGCGACGCAAAGGTGCAGGGAGTGACGATCTCCAGCGCAGGACTGAAGGAAGCCGCGACGGATGCAGGGCAGGCCATGCCGGGTGACAGCGCGACCGCGGATACGGCGCAGACCTTCCGCCTGGCGCGCGCGGATGGCCGAAACGGCGCGCTTGAGATGTCGATCGCCAAGCGCGGAGACGATGCGGCCGATATCAAGATATCCGCACCTGCAGGCGGCGATGCCCAGGCTGTGACGGTTCTCGAGTCCCGCCGCTACCTCGGGCTTGCGAACAATTCGGCGCTGGTCGCCGGTTCGCTCGCAGGAGATCGCGAATGGTCTGCCGCGATGCAGCCTGGCTCGGCGCTTTCGAATGCTGCCAATCTCACCAGCACCGGCAAGGTCGTCAACACGCTCAAGATCCAGTTGAGCCCCGACAATCTCGGCGACGTGACTGCCACCATGCGCCTGTCGGGCGATCAGTTGACCGTTGATCTGAAGGTGCAGACCGGCGAGGCCTACAGGCAACTGCACGCCGATCAGAGCCACATGATCGATGCGCTGCGAGCACAGGGCTATCAGGTCGATAGCATCACCGTCACACTGGCCTCCAGCACGGATCAGCAGTCGGATGGCAACCGGCAGTCCGGATCGAACCAACAGCAGCAATCTCTGCTGAACCAGGGACAGGGCGGTGACGCGCGTCCGAGGGGCCAGAACTTTTCGGGGCAACAGGCAGATGGAAGCAACGGCAATCGCAGTTCGAGTGAGCGCGGCTTGGAAGATGGCGCTGGTGGTGGCGTTCAGCGTTCTCGCTCTGGTGCGGTTTACCTCTGATGCGCAAGCATCGGGAAATCCGTCGCCGCCGAATAATGGCGCTGGCGGTCTCTGCGAGCGCGAGATCCAGTCTGCCGCTGCGAAATATGGAATACCGGAAGGGATACTTTATTCAGTCGGTTTGACGGAGACAGGGCGCAAAGGATCGCTCTATCCCTATGCGCTCAATGTCGAGGGGCGACCGATTTTCCCACCGTCCGAGAATGCTGCCCTGCAGGTTTTTGCAGCTGCAAGACAGAACGGCGCGAAGCTTATCGACGTCGGCTGCATGCAGATAAACCAGTATTTTCACGGCGAGAATTTTACGTCCGTGGAGGCTATGTTCGACCCGCGCAGTAATGTCGAGTATGCCGCCAAGTTCCTCCGCAATCTTCATGACAGGCATGAGACCTGGACGATGGCGGTAGCAAGATACCACGCAGGCCCGAACAACGATCCCGCCCAGAAGGTCTATGTTTGCCGTGTAATCGCCAATCTGGTTGCCACGGGTTACGGCAAGTGGACACCCAACGCGGCAACATTCTGCCGGAATTAGACAACCTATAGGTTGTATTGGCTTTCTGGTTAGCTGGAGCTAACCCTTGTGTCGCGATTGACTGCCACCAGATTGCCTAAAAGGCGCGTATTAACGATAAGCTAACTAACAGGTTTTTTATCGGTGTGAAATGAAGTGCACCCACTATATGTAGTGCAAATCGCACTAGTATGGTTAATCAATTATTAATTTCCGCCACTCATTTCCGACAGTTGTTCGTGATTCGCCCGATTCGTACCCATAGGTCATCGAAACACCACACTGATTCGGAGGCGGACGAATGATCGTAGTGGTTGATGAGCGAGAGCTCGTTAAGGACGGATATACATCACTCTTTGGGCGGGAAGGCATCCCGTCCACAGGATTTGACCCACGCGAATTTGGCGAATGGGTTTCAACGGCGGCAGAGGGCGATATTGCCGCTGTCGAAGCGTTTTTGATCGGACAGGGACAGCACGTTCACGAGCTTCCCCGGGCGATTCGCGACCGGACGGCTGCGCCCGTCATCGCTGTCAGCGATCAACCCTCGCTCGAATCGACGCTTGCACTCTTCGATTGCGGCGTGGACGATGTCGTGCGCAAACCGGTGCATCCCCGTGAGATCCTGGCAAGGGCTGCGGCGATCCGCCGGAGGCTCAAGGCCATCAACAACTATACCGATATCGGACCGATTCGCGTTTTCGCGGATGGCCGCGATCCGGAGATCAACGGCGAAGTCTTCGCGTTGCCGCGGCGTGAGCGCCGCATCCTGG
Source organism: Rhizobium sp. ASV20 (assembly GCF_016429015.1). Lineage (GTDB taxonomy): Bacteria > Pseudomonadota > Alphaproteobacteria > Rhizobiales > Rhizobiaceae > Rhizobium. Next base: position 25,272 of record NZ_JAELTU010000035.1, on the reverse strand, counting down.
AGTATTTGATCGCCAACCGCGGTCGCCGGGTAACGAAGACGCAGATCTTCAACGCCATCTACGGCATCTTCGACGAGGAAGTCGAAGAAAACGTGGTCGAAAGCCATATTTCGAAGCTTCGCAAGAAGCTCCGCAAGAAGCTTGATTTCGATCCGGTCGATTCCAAGCGTTTCCTCGGCTATTGCATCGATTGGGAATGAACCTTCCAAATAGCTTATAGCTTCCGAATTTGACTATGTGCCCGGGAATCCAACGATTCCCGGGTTTCTTTTTGCGAAGCGGCCATGTGAACGTCACCACTGAAAGGTACGCAGTGCCTTACATTCAGTGCGTTGCGAATGTCGTTCGGAAGTTTGTCGGGATACTCCGTGGGGCGTTTTCACAATGATCGGTTTTCTGTCCTCACAGACAGCTTCACGCAAGGCCCACCACCTACTCTCAGTCGCATGAAGGATAACGAGGATTCCAGATGAGGAATTTCGGCAGCATGAGAGCAGTGATTGCGGAAAGTGATGTGCAGACGATTCGTCTGGATGTCGTTTCCGGCATCATCGTCGGTGCGCCGCCAGCCCGTCTTGATGACCTCGCATGCCAAAATGTTTCCAGCCAGTCGTTTCGACGCCATCCAGGTGACGCCAACGACAGTCTGTTCAACTCCGCCGGCCTCATTCTGATGGGCTATTCCGACACAGCCGGCGCGCCATTGGCCGATCTGCGGCGCTAAAACGAATAGGGTATCGAGTCAGTCATGACGCTCACAACAGCTCTCAACAACGCGCAGGCGATATTCAACAATACCGGCACGCAGAGCAGCGTCGTGTCGAACAATATCGCAAATGCGAACAATGCCGATTACTCGCGTCGACAGGCCGTGCTCACGACCAACGGCGCTGGCGCGCAGGTTGTCAAGATCGCGCGAAGCCAGGAGCCGGCGCTGCAGGCGGCCTATCTTTCCAACTCATCGTCCGATGCGGCGCAGCAGCTGCTTTTGACTGCCTACAGCAATCTCCAGTCGGCGACGCTTGGCGGCAATAACAATGAAATCGCGCCAGCCACTTATCTGGCAGCCTTCCAGACCGCGATGCAGAATTATTCCGGTTCGCCGTCCAACACGACGGCGGCGAAGTCGGCAATCAATGCGGCGCAGAGTTTGGTCACATCGCTCAACAATGCCACGACCGCCGTACAGAATGCCCGCACGGACGCGGACAAGCAGATCAGCTCCGATGTCGACACGTTGAATAGCCTGTTGAAGCAGTTCCAGACGGCGAATGATGCGGTGAAGTCGTCAACGGGGACTGCAGGCCCGACATCGAGTGCGACTGCCGATGCGCTCGATCAGCGCGATTCGATTCTGAAGCAGATTTCACAGATCGTCGGCGTGACCGCGGTAACGCGCGGCAACAACGATATGGCGCTATATACCTCGAGCGGCACGACGCTCTTCGAGACCATCCCGCGTACGGTGACGTTCACACCGACGAATACCTATACTGCCGGGACGCAAGGCAACAATGTCTACATCGATGGGGTGGCGCTGACCCAGGGACAGGGTGCCAGCACCACTGCGCAGGGCAGTCTTCAGGCTGCGCTTCAAGTTCGCGACAGCGTCGCGCCCACCTACCAGAAGCAGCTTGACGAAATCGCGCGCGGCCTGGTGACGACATTTGCCGAAACGACGTCCAATGGCGCGACCAAGGCTGCAGGCCTGTTCACCTATAATGGTGTGCCAGCCACCTGGGCCAGCGGCTCCGGATTGGATAGCGGCGCAGTCGTGACAGGCCTGGCGGGAACCCTCAAGCTCAGCTCGGCCGCAGTTGCCAATCCGACCCTGCTGCGTGACGGCGGTATCAATGGCAACGCCTACATCACGAACCCGAGCTTCGATCCGGCGAATCCGTCAAAGCCGCTGGATGCCGGCTATTCCGGGAAGCTCGATGGTTTCATCACCGCGATGAACACGAAAATAAGCTTCGACGGCGGTGCCGGCACCGACACCAGCGCCACCCTCATGAGCTATTCGGCCAGTTCCATCGGTTGGCTCGAAGGCCAGCGCAGCACGGCAACCTCGGCGGCTGAAAATACGTCGGCGGCCCTGTCGCGCTCCTCGGGTGCCTATTCGAACGCAACCGGCGTCAACCTCGACGAAGAGCTGACGCTGATGATGGATATCGAACAGTCCTACAAGGCTGGAACCAAGATATTGAACGCAGTCAATGCGATGCTTCAATCGGTACTGGATATTGCGAGCTAAGCCATGAAACTTTCTTTCATCTCGAGCCAAGCCATTCAGAACGCCATGCGCCAGACGATCCGGCAGGCGCAGAACGAAATGTCGAGCGCCTCGACCGAGGCGACCACGGGCGTCTACGCCGATATCGGCGTCTCCCTTGGCAGCAACACTTCGCTCAACGTCAACCTGACGCGGGAAGTCTCGCGCATCGATTCCATTCTGGGAAGCAACTCGATTGCAAACCAGCGGATGACCACGTCGCAGACGGCGTTGACCGGCATGGGCTCGAACGCGCAGAAACTCATGGATCAGCTGGTGGCGCTCCGCGGCAATACCGATAGCACCAGCATCGCGCTGACCCAGCAGCTCGCGACCTCGACGCTGTCGAGCGTCATCGCTTCCGCCAACGTCATGGTCAACGGCGAATATCTCTTCGCCGGCACGAACACCGACGTGCAGCCGATGACCGATCAGTCTGCTTCGACGGCTGCGGACATCCAGAGCAAGCTGGGCGCTTATGCGTCGACTCTTTACCCAGCGGCGAACCCGCCGTCATCAGCCATTAGTCAGCTGACCGGCGCACAGGTCAAAAGCTTTATCACGACGACCGTTGAGCCGATGTTCACGTCCGACGCGGGCTGGTCGCAGTGGTCGAGCGCTTCTGACCAGAACATGACGAGCCGGATCAGCAATACCGACGTTGTCGAAACCTCGACCAATTCAAACTCTGCCGGCATGCGCTATCTGGCGCTCGCTACCACCGTTACCAATGCGCTGATGAAGACGACGCCCGCCCTCAGCCAGGATGCGCTAGGCGCGGTCACCGATCAGGCCATCAGCTACTCGCGCCAGGCGATCGATGGGTTGAACAACCAGGCTAGCCAGCTCGGGCTGTCGCAATCGCGCCTGTCGGACGCGAATACGACGCTGAACGCACAGAAGACCATTCTCAATACCAATATTGGCGACCTTACGGGCGTGGATCCCTATGAGGCCTCCACCAAGGTCAACAGTCTTCAGACCCAGCTCGAAACGGCTTACACTATTGTCTCCAAGATCCAGCAGCTAAGCCTTGTAAATTACCTTTGATGATCAAAGGGAAGGAATGACCAGGAAGGATGCATGAATGTATCAGTTCTCATATGCGGAAGTCATGCAGGATGCAGTGGCCGACGCCAAGGAGCGAGAACGACAAGTTCTGGACCGGTCGATAGCTCTCCTTTCTGCGGCCCGTGATGCGGAGAAATACGGCCGGGAAGCGATCGAAGCTCTCTATTATACGCAGCGCGTATGGGTGAGCTTCGTCGAGGACCTTAAAAGTCCGGAGAACCAGCTTAACATCGAACTTCGGGCCAATATTATTTCGATCGCTATCTGGATTTTGAAGGAATGCGAACGAATCCGGCGGCGCCAGTCGGTAAATTATCAAGGCATCATCGATGTCACCACCATCATCAGGGATGGACTTAAATGAAAAGTACGCTTCGCATATCGCTCAAAGCCGGGGAAAAGATTTTTATCAACGGGGCCGTTCTGCGCGTCGATCGCAAGGTCGCCCTGGAATTCCTGAATGATGTGACATTCCTGCTTGAAAACCATGTGCTTCAGCCAGAAGACGCGACGACCCCGATGCGTCAGCTCTACTTCATCGCGCAGATGATCCTCATCAATCCCGAGGGCAAAGAGCAGTCGACGGCAATGTTCCGCAAGTCGATCGTCATGCTGCTGTCATGCTTCCATAATGAGGAAGTGCTGGCCGAGTTGAAGCGTATCGATGGCCTCGTCGCCACCGGCCGTGCCTTCGATGCGTTGAAGGCAATTCGCGGGCTCTACCCGGTCGAAGACAGCATTCTGAACAACCAGGAAATGCCGGCGGCAACGATCGAGCATATCCGCCGCGAGATCGCCCCATGGCAGCGGTAGACCCCCTTGCCGGCGCGACCGGAAGCTCGTCTTCGAGCAATTCCTCGAAGACTGCCGCCGGCGCGGCCGTAAGCGCCAACCTGAACTACAACAACTTTCTGCAGCTCCTCGTTGCCCAGATGAAGAATCAGGATCCGACCGATCCGATGGACGCCAGCCAGCAGATTTCTCAGCTGGCCAGCTTCTCGCAGGTCGAACAGCAGATCCAGACGAATTCGCATCTGGAAACGGTGTTGCAGAACCAGTGGATCTCGCAGGCCTCCGATTATATCGGCAAGCAGATCATGAGCGCCGACGGCAAGACGACAGGCACCATCAAGGAAGTAACCGTCTACACCGACGGTATCATCGCCCAGACCAATGCGGGCGACAAGATTCTGATCCAGGCCGGCGTGACGATCGCTCCTGCAGGCACGACCATTGATACGCCGTCCGCGTCGAGTGATAATAGCACAGACGATTCGTCGAACCAGAGCACGGATTCGACCGGCAGCTAATGAGTAGCTGCCGAACCACGGGATGACGTAGCATGAATGAAGCCGATGCGTTGGATATCTTCCAGGCAGCCATCTGGACGGTGCTCGTAGCTTCCGGGCCGGCCGTGCTTGCCGCGATGGCGGTAGGCTTGATAATTGCCTTGGTCCAGGCCTTGACTCAGGTGCAGGAGGCGACCTTGACCTTCGTACCGAAGATCGTTGCCGTCATGGTGACCATCGGCATCACGGCTCCTTTCGTCGGTTCGCAGATCTCGATTTTCACCAATCTCGTCTTCTCCCGCATACAGTCGGGCTTCTAGAACAGCTTTCCGTAACGCTGGCATGGAATGCAAAGCAGGTGGCGGTTTTGCGAGAGCGGCTGCCCAAGGCTCAGCGAGCCGAAGCGCCGGCGGATCTGAAAGATCGCAGTGCGCTCGGCACCCCCATGTAATCGCTAAAATGGCATTTGGGATCATGAGCTTTGCTTGCAATAGCCATTCTCGCGCAAGCTTCGCCTTTTAAAGATCGGTTCGAATAGGGCAGGCGGGTCAGCCGTTTGCCTCCTCTCATGAAGAGACGGAAAATCGGTCGATGGCACAACCACCCGCACTAGCGCTCCCAAAAGCGAATCCCAGCGTCCGTGATATCGGGTTCGCCCTCGGTATCATGGTCATCCTCTGCGTGCTGTTTCTGCCGATTCCGCCGTTTTTGATCGACCTCGGACTTGCCTTTTCGATCGCACTTTCGGTGCTGATCCTCATGGTGGCATTGTGGATCAAGAAGCCGCTTGAATTCTCGTCCTTCCCGACCGTCCTGCTGATCGCCACGATGACGCGCCTGGCGCTGAACATTGCGACGACACGCGTCATCCTCTCGCATGGCTATGAGGGGCATGACGCCGCCGGCGGCGTCATTGCCGGCTTCTCAAGCCTGGTCATGTCCGGCGACTTCGTCATCGGTCTGATCGTCTTTCTCATCCTCATCACTATCAACTTCATCGTCATCACCAAGGGTGCGACGCGTATCGCGGAAGTCGGCGCCCGCTTCACCCTGGATGCCATCCCAGGCAAGCAGATGGCGATCGACGCCGATCTGTCCGCAGGCTTGATCGACGAGAAGGAAGCTCAAAGGCGTCGCCGCGAGCTGGAAGAGGAAAGTTCCTTCTTCGGTGCCATGGACGGTGCCTCGAAATTCGTGCGCGGCGATGCGGTCGCCGGCCTTCTGATCACCTGCATCAATATCTTCGGCGGCATCATCATCGGCTATTTCCGTCACGGCATGCCGATCGGTCAGGCTGCGGATGTCTTCGTCAAGCTCTCCGTTGGCGACGGCCTGGTTTCGCAGATGCCGGCGCTCATCGTCTCTCTCGCCGCAGGCCTCCTGGTCTCGCGCGGCGGCACGGCCGGCTCCACCGACCAGGCGGTTGTCAATCAGCTGAGCGGCTATCCGCGCGCGCTGGCCGTCTCCGCCGTCCTGATGGGCATTCTGGCCGTCATGCCGGGCATGCCATTCCTGCCCTTTCTCTTTCTCGGCGGCCTGATGGCAGCCGGCGCCTGGTTCATCCCGCGGCAGATCGAGGCGGAAAACAAGCTGCGCCGCGACGCCGAAGAGCAGAAGGTGATGCAGTCGAAGGAGATGGAAAAGGATTCGGTCAAGTCGGTCTTGAAAACAGCCGAAATCGAACTGGCCCTCGGCAAGATCGTTTCCACGCGCCTGCTGGGAGCGCACCAGGAATTGGCCTTCCGCGTCGGCAAGATGCGCAAGAAGTTCGCCACCCAGTATGGCTTCGTCGTACCGGAGATCAAGGTGATCGACGATATGGCCATTGCCGACAAATCCTACCAGATCCGCATCCACGGGACGACGATCGCTTCCAACATGCTGCGTGTCGGTGAAGTGCTCGTGGTGACCGGATCCGGCCGCAAGCCGACCGTTCCGGGCGACGAGATTCGCGAACCCGCTTTCGGCATGCCTGCCGTCTCAGTCCTCGAGGCTTTCACCGAGGATTTGAAGCGCGAAGGTTTCCAGCCGATCGACAACGTCTCCGTGGTGCTCACCCATATGAGCGAGGTCATCCGCAACAACCTGCCGGCGCTTCTCTCCTACAAGGACGTGAAGATCCTGATCGAGCGTCTCGACCCGGAATACAAGAAGCTGGCCGACGAAATCTGCTCGTCGCATATGTCCTATTCCGGCCTGCAGGCGGTGCTGAAGCTCCTGCTTGCCGAGCGCGTCTCGATCCGCAACCTGCATCTTATCCTCGAAGCGGTCGCAGAACTCGCGCCGCATGTCCGCAAGACCGAGCAGATCGTCGAGCATGTCCGCGTGCGCATGGCGCAGCAGCTGTGCGGCGACTTGGCCGACAATGGCGTCCTGCGCGTCCTGCGCCTCGGCAGCAAGTGGGACCTGATTTTCCATCAGGCGCTGAAGCGCGACCAGAAGGGCGAGATCGTCGAATTCGACATCGATCCGCGCAGCCTGGAGGAATTCAGCGAACAGGCAGGCAAAGTAATCCGTGAATACATGGACAGAGGCATGCCCTTCGTTCTTGTCACGTCGCCGGAAACGCGCTCCTATGTGCGCATGATCATCGAACGCCTGTTCGCGACCCTTCCGGTCTTGTCGCATGTGGAATTGGCCAAGGGGATCGAGATCAAGATTCTAGGTTCGATTTCATGATAACTGACCCCCAGGGGACCATTCTGGCGCTTTTCGTCGCCTTCTGCCGTATTGGCGGCTGCATAATGGTGCTCCCGGGATTTTCGTCAGGCCGCATACCGGTGCAGATCAGACTTCTGCTCTCCGTTGCCCTGTCGATGGCCGTCTTGCCGCTGCTCTGGAACACGGTCTATCCGGCGGTGGCAAATGGCGGCGCCAGCTATATCGGACTGATTTTCACGGAAACGGTCATCGGCCTGATGTACGGCATGATGGCCCGCATCTACACGCTCGGCTTGCAATTTGCCGGCACGGTCATATCGATGCTGATAGGTTTCAACGCGCCGGCCGGCGCGGATATCGTTGACGATTCGAGCGAGACCTCACTGACGAGCCTCATCAGCTTTTGCGGGCTGATGATCCTCTTCATTCTGGATTTCCATCACTATGTTCTCCAGGCGCTGGTCGATTCGTATTCCGTCATCCCGTTCGGTGGTCATATCGATCCGCGATCCGCGCTGATCTCCATCACGGATACCCTGTCGACGACCTTTTTCATCATGCTCAGACTGTCGAGCCCGTTCCTGCTTTACGGCATGATGTTTCAGATCTCGATCGGCTTCATCAACAAGCTGGCGCCGCAGATCCCGATCTACTTCATTTCCACGCCCTATCTTCTGATGGGTGGCTTGTTCATGCTCTATTTGAGCGTTGCGGCGATGATCAATCAGTTCTCCAGCGCGTTTCTTACCGTCTTCAACGGGCATTAGCCGATGAGCAGCGGAACCGAGAAACACATATTCGAGGCAAGCCGGGACACCGGCTTGGTGGGCAGGTAGACGATGGCCGAGCAAAGCCGTTCGCAAAAACTGAAGCGCCTCGTCGCGGTGCAGCGCCATCTGGAGCGCATCGCCGAAAACGAGCTCGCCGATACCACCCGTCACCGCCTCGATATTACCGAATCGATGGAGCGGGTCATGGAGGCCATCGGCTCGTCCGACCCTGTGCATATGGCATTTTCGGTCCATTATGCCGAGCGCTACGGCCGCCTGACGATCAAGGATCAGCAGCTGGAGGGCATTCAGACGCTGATTCAGATGAAGGTCCAGCAGGAGCGTACCAAGGGCGACCGGCTGGAGGAGCATATGAAGGATGCCCGCGAGCTTGAAACTCGCGAAGCCGACGACAATGCGGTCTATGACATCATCGACCAGCGCTTCGCCGGCGCAACGCCAGCCTCCAGCAAGGTTCAAAATTCATAATCGCCGCGATCACGGAGCATGGCATGCATCGCAAGGTTGCCAGCCTGCTCCGACAGTTTGATTCGACATGCCACGCGAGCGCCTATCGGGTTTTCGGGAGCGTGCGATAGCAGAGGGAGACGTGACGTGGCTATTTCGCCTCCGAGTGATTTGGTTCTGGATGTTGTCAGGGCTGCGAATCCGGACGATGTCCAGGTTGCACAGGCGAAACTTGCTGCCAACAAGGCCGCTTTTGCTGCCACCAGCCTCGCCGAAAACGGCAATGGTTTTGGCGCAGCCGTAGATGCGCTGAACAGCGCCTCGACGCAGGCCGGCCTTGGCAATGCCAGCACGCATGCCGGCCCCTCGAAGGTGCCGCAGGCCTACCGCAAGTTCGAGGCCATGGTGCTGCAGAACTTCGTCAAGAACATGCTGCCGAGCAGCGAGACGCTCTATGGCAAGGGTTCGGCCGGCGAAATCTGGAAGGGCATGATGGCCGAACAGCTCGGCAATACGCTCGCCAAGGACGGCGGCGTCGGCATTGCCGAGAAGATGTACAAGGAACAGGTCGACAAGATGCGCAACAGCGGCGTTGCCAACGCCACGACCGACGAGAACGACAAGAAGATGGCGTTGAGCGCCATCACGGATTTTCAGCGCAAGACGCTTGCTGCTCATGACGCCAATGACGGCGACAAGAGCATTACCAATCAGAATACGCTGACGTCCCAGAGAGCATAAGCGAGGTAACAACATGGAAGTGATGTCACAGGACTATCGGATCAAGTCTGTCCTTGGCCGCCTGGAGATGATTATCGACAACGAGAACAACCGGATCGGCAGCGACCCGGAATTTGATCTCAAGGTGTCGAACGCTCACAAGAGCCGCTGCCTCTACGAACTGTCGATGCTGTTTCGCGACACTGACCCGGCTGATCTCGCTGTTGCGCATGTCGAGCAGCTGCATGGATTGAAGAAGAAGCTGGTGGTGAATGCCCGCCGCGTCGAGGCCCATCTCGAGGCCGTCCGCGCCGTTGCCGACATTCTGAAGAATGCTGCGCAGAACGCCGATACCGATGGCACCTATTCGCAGGAGCAATTCCGCGTCCGCGAGGCCGGATGATCAAGCTTGTGCTCACCGGCCTTTGGGTCTGCGCGGTAACATTGGCTTCGGTCTATTTTTCGGTGCAGACGGCGACGGCGCCTGTGATCAGCCCTGACGACGCCAAGAAGGCGCAGCAGGAGCTGGTCAAGGGCGAATCGATCAACGTCCCCGTTATCGCCAACGGCCAGGTGACCGGCTATTTCCTGACCCGCATTTCCTTCATGATGGATAAGGGCAAGGCAACTGCATTGCAGATCCCCTTGCCGGAGTTGACGACGGACGAGCTCTTTTCGCTGCTGGTCGGCAACAATGCGATTGATATCTCCCATGTACAGAATTTTGATGTTGCGGCTTTCCGCAGCGATTTGAAGAAGCGGATGAACGAGCGGCTCGGCGGTGATTATGTCGCCGATGTCCTGATCGAGCAGCTCGACTACCTCTCCAAGGAAGAAACCCATGGTGGGGAAAGCATCGGCAAGAAGACCGTCAAACCGGTAAAAATCCTGCCGGATGCAGCGACGACCAAGGTTTCGGCCGAATAGGTTTCTTGATCTGCAAGTGAGGCTGCTCCCTAGCGGAGCGGCCGCGAGCCGCCTTCCTCCATCGACATGCTTAACAAGACATTGATGATTTCAGGCAATTGCGCCTTTTTGTCCTAACGGAAGCTTGGGATTGCCTTGCTATAAACAACCTCCAGCAATGGCCTTGTCGTTGCCGCGCCGATCATTGGCGAAGGGACAGGGCCTTGCAATACCGTTGTCCATCATGTCGATGACACCGGCAGGAGGTTGTTGGATTGAACCAGGTTGCTGATTTTGCCGTCGTTGCGTCGCGCCGTATGATCTTTGATCTGCCGGTTTGTGATCTTGATTGGGAAGATGCGTTGACCTTCGTCAACGAACTTGCATCCTTGCCCGTCGGTCAGACCTCGATCTCCTTCGTCAACGCCCATAACATGCTGGTGATGCTGCGTGATGGCAGCTATCGCGAGGTTTTGGAGCGCAATCTCGTCCTGCCCGATGGCGTCGGCCTCGATATCGCCTCTCGCGTCGCGCATGGCGAACCCTTTCCGGCCAATCTGAATGGGACGGACTTCGTTCCGGCATTATTGACCTTCATGGAACGGCCGAAGCGCATCGGCTTGCTCGGTGGCCGCCGCTCGGTGGTCGAAAAGGCAGCCGAAAAGCTGCGGCAGCATGCGCCTTGGCATGAGTTCACCGTCGTTTCCGATGGCTTCTTCGATCCGGAGAAGAGCAATGCGGTCACGGCGGAAATCAGCCGGCAGAAGATCGATATTCTAATCGTCGGCATGGGTACGCCGCTGCAGGAAAAGTGGGTGGCCGAACATATCGGGCCGCAGCACGCGCGTCTGGTTCTGACGGTAGGCGCACTTTTCGATTTCGTATCCGGCACAGTGCCGCGAGCGCCGGCCTTGGTGCGGGCGTTGCGCAGCGAGTGGCTATTCCGCCTGGTCTTGGAGCCGAACAGGCTCTGGCGGCGCTACATGCTGGGCGTACCGCTCTTCCTTTATCAGGTCATCAGACACCAGTTTGGCCGCAAGGAGCGGATCGGCCGCACGGAGACGCAGCAGACGAGGCCGCGCCTCGTGCCTCCTAATAAACTGGCAAGCTGATCCCGTGCGCGCGGGCGTTAACCCTTTCTTTGCTATGAAAGTTTAGAGTGGGTTAACATTTGCATTGGTCGCGAGATCAAGCGCGTGAGATGACCCGCCATGTTTGAGAGCAAATCCAGGACCGGCTTATACGCCGACGATGTCGAAACCTTCGAGCTTTCGCGCAGGTCGGGCGAGCATGCGTCTTCAGATCGTGACGCGGACGCTTACGACCGTAAAGATTTGCGTGCCGCCAATTCGGATGATCCTCGCGATGCGGAGCTTCGTGCGATCCTTCGCAGAAGGTTGAATGGCGACCCCTATCCCGTATCGGGCAGGAAGGCGCCGCAGTCTGAGGAAATGCCCCAGGCTCAGCCGCTGGCCGCGCAGATAGGCAGCATCCTTAGCCATCGTTACGGGGATGATGAGCTCGCCGCCAAGCCGGAGCCTGTGCCCGACTTGCTGGAATTCGTGCCGGATCTGCTCGATGGCGAACCGGAGACGGCTTTTCCTGCCGCTCCGCCTCGCCGCCGCAATTGGTCTCTCAGCATCGGCTCCCCCGGTTTCGTCATGGTAACGGCACTCGCCGGCGCTGCCATACCGACGCTGCTCGCGCCACCGCCACTCTATGTGTCCCAGGCATTTCTGCATGCGGAAGGCGAGGGAAGGGCCCGTCAGTCCGTGCTGAATATCGCGGCAAGGCGTGCGGTTGCTCCTTCGGCACTATCCGATGTGGTTGCCCGGTTGAGGCTCGACCGTGATCCCGAATTCACCGGCACTCGTGCCGGCGCCCTCGGCGTTGCCATGGAACTCCTGTCCGGCAACGGTGGGGCATCGGATGCGCCGTCCCGCGCACAAGCGACCCTTCGCAAGAGCGTTGCTGTTGGTATTGACGATGCGACCGGCCTCCTGCGGCTCACCGTTACCTCGGGCGACCCGGCCAGATCCGCAGATATCGCCAACCGTCTGGTGGTCGCGACCATTTATGACTCCGCCGTCGTGCAGGCGGCCGCTGCCTCGAGTGCTGGCGACACGGCCACTGGCCGCAGCCGCAAGGAGCTCGACCGTGCCACCGCTGCGCTCGCAGAATTCAGAGCGGAATACGGGGAAGACAAGATCGCTGCGGCCCTGACGCTGCAGGATCAACGACGCCAGCTGGACAGCGAAATCAAGGCCGCGGATCTTGCCGTGCGTACTGCCAGGGCGAATGTCGCAGCGGCCAGGTCGGCAACGCCCGCATCCCTGCTGAGCGGCGCCCTGCCGGCGGATCTTACCTCTGCCGGCCTTGACGATCTGCGCAGTCGCTATAGCGCGGCGAAGACGCAGCTTACCCAGCTTGCAACGCAGCTTGGGCCGCGTCACCCACGCCTGCTCGCACAGCAGGCCACCGTCGACGATCTTGGCGCCAATCTCCGTACGCAATTGCAGCGACTTGTCACCAGTAGCGACGCAGCCTTGAAAGCTGCGCTCGACAAGCAGGCGGCACTTTCCTTGCAAATGACCGGTCTCAGCAAGAAGAGCTCGGATGTCGATATCGCTCGGCTCGGGCAGCTGCGAGATGCTGTTGCCGCCGCGCAAGGCCGCTTAGATGCCGATCAGCAGAACGCTGCGCTGACGCCCCAGGAGGTCAAGCCGCCGATGACGGTGATATCGCAGGCTGTTGCAGCCGCGGCCCCGATCGACGACCATCTCGCAAGCAATCAGGCGACCGGCTTCCTGGCAGGTCTCGGCCTGTCGCTTGGCCTTGTCTTTCTGCGGAAATGGCTGGTCGGCGCCATGGAAGCCGAGGACAGCGAGATCGACGCCGCCGCGACGCAGGTGCCTGTTCCTCAATACCATATCGAGCCTTTCCCCGAGCAATCGCCTGTGACGGCCCGCGAAGATGTCGTCGAGCCGAACGCTGATGTCGACACCACCAACGCCACGCCCGACGAATGGCTGCGCGTGCGGCAGGAGCTGGCGGAGCTGCGCTCGAAGGTCGAAACTTATGCCGCGCGCCGGCAAGCCGGTCGCGATTGACGCGGCTGCCGTTTTCTCCTTGCAATTACCGCTTTCAGACACCATAGGGCGTTGGCAGGCAATTCCGCGCCGCCGATGGTTTGTAGATTGGCGCAGGTTAGGGAAACAGCGCAGCGGTTTCCCATCCGGAATGGGCAATGGGTTATGAGAATGAGCGTTGCCTCGGTTCGAGGAAAAGCGGAAGCGCTCTAGCGTCGAATTCATATCAGGAGACCAGCGTGACGACAGTGATCGACGGCAAGATTGCAGCGGCTTCGGTGATCGAGGCGGTAAAGGCTGCGGCGGCGGGGCTTGAGGCTGAGGCCGGCGTCAAGACCGGGCTCGCGGTTGTTATTGTCGGGGACGATCCGGCCAGCCACACCTATGTCGGCGCCAAGGGCCGCATGGCCAAGGAATGCGGCTTCAACTCCATCCAGCACACGCTGCCGGCGGAGACGACGCAAGGCGAGCTCGCAAGCCTGGTGCAGTCGCTGAACGACGATCTTTCCATTCACGGCATTCTGGTGCAGCTACCACTGCCGAAACATCTGGATTCGGATGCGATCATCCAGTCGATCAAGCCGGAGAAGGATGTCGACGGGCTGCATGTCGTCAACGCCGGCAAGCTTGCAACCGGCGATCTCGCGACCGGGCTGATCTCCTGCACGCCGGCCGGCGCCATGCTGCTGGTGCGCTCGATTCATGGCGAGGATCTGTCGGGCCTGAATGCGGTGGTCATCGGCCGCTCCAATCTGTTCGGCAAGCCGATGGCGCAATTGCTGCTGAACGCCAATGCGACGGTCACGATCGCGCATTCACGCACCAGGGATCTGGCATCCGTGGCGCGCGGCGCCGATATTCTGGTGGCAGCAGTCGGTCGTCCGGAGATGGTCAAGGCCGCCTGGATCAAGCCGGGGGCGACCGTTATCGATGTCGGCATCAACCGCATCGATGCGCCGGAGCGCGGTGAGGGCAAGAGCCGTCTGGTGGGCGATGTCGCCTTTGCCGAGGTATCCGAAGTCGCACGAGCGATCACGCCGGTTCCAGGCGGTGTCGGGCCGATGACGATTGCCATGCTGATGGCCAATACCGTCATCGCGGCCCATCGCGCCGCCGGCAGAAAGCCGCCGAAGTTCTAAATTGCGATCAATCGGCCGGCGCAACGCCGGTCGAAGCGCGCACGATCAATTCCGCTTTCCACAATTCCTGAGCCGGGAAAGTTTCCGTATTCTTGATTTCGCCGATCAACCGCTCGGCGATGCGCACGCCCGCCGAGCGCAGGGATGAGCGCGTCGTCGTCAGCGGCACGGTGAAATTTTCCGGCTTGAGCAAGGTCAGCACGTCGTCATGGGCGATCATCGAAATGTCTTCGCCAAGTTTGAGTTTTGCCTGATTGATGGCACGGACGGCGCCAAGCGCGAGCACCGTACTGGAGCAAAGCACGGCAGTCGGGCGCTGTCTCTTTTCCATCTGCAGGATACGCTCCGTCACGAGCAGGCCTTGCTCGTCGGTCATCGGCGTGTGGCTGACACATGCCTCGTCCAACGTCAGGCCGCGTTCGGCAAGAGCTGCCTCGACGCCGTTTTTCCGGCGCATGGCGAAATCCAGATAGATCGGGCCGTTCAGCAGCGCGAAGCGCTTATGCCCGAGCTGCAGCAGCAGCTTCGTCGCTTCATAGAAAGCGGCTTCGTTGTCGATGTCGAGGAAGGGATAATCCGGCTCCGAGCCGATCGAACGTCCATGCACGAGGAAGGGCATGGAAAGCGTCTTCAGCATGTCCAGGCGTGGGTCGTGACCGCGCATATAGTTGACAAAGAGGGCGTCGACATTGCCGCTCGCCGCCAGCCGCCTAAGCGCACCGACTTCGTCGTTCGGGTCCGCAGGGGTCAGTACGAAATGAAAATCGTGCCGCAATGCCTCTTCGCCGAGTCCGGTCAGGAATTCGCTGAAATGCACGTCCGAGGAATTGCCTGGCGAGGTCGGCATGACCAGCCCGATCGAGCCGGCCTTGCCGGTAGCAAGCCGCTGCGCTGCCTTGTTGGGCCGATAGCCGGTTTCCCGAACCGCTTTGAGGACACGCTCGCGCGTTTCGCGATTAACTTCGGGGTATCCGTTCAATGCCCGGCTGACTGTCGTCTGCGACAGCCCCAGCAGTTGCGATAGCTGTTTCAGATTCACGTATTTAGGCTCCTCCAACTCTTCAGCCGCTAAGATGCCGACGCAACCTCCCGACGCGTCCATAGCTCCCAAAGCGCTTTCAATATGTAGCAGGCGGAGCGAATGAGACAAGATAATTAGCGAAAATATTGGCGCTTATTTTGTGCTGCAGTGCGAGATTTACGGTGCATATTAGTGGAATTCTGAAAATCGCTTGACTTTGTTGCGTCCCCAATGGATGACAGAAGGCAGCCAAAGCGCTTTGAGGAATGGAGCGTGTCGCACGGAAACGTGTTTGGGCTCATAGATTTCGTTATTTGGGAGGACAACCACATGAAGAAATTGTTTTTGATGACCGTTGCCGCTGCCGCCCTCATGGCAGGGACGGCTATGGCCGCCGATCTGAAATTCCAGCCCGGCCAGGATTCCAAGTTCAACTGGAAGAGCTACGACGACTTCAAGTCCGCGCATGCCGACCTGAAGGGCGAGACGCTGACCATCTTCGGTCCCTGGCGTGGCGAAGACGAAGCGCTCTTCACCAGCGTTCTCAACTATTTCACCGAAGCGACCGGCGTGAACGCCAAATACTCGTCCTCGGAAAACTATGAGCAGCAGATCGTCATCGACACGCAGGCCGGTTCGCCGCCGAACGTCGCTATCCTGCCGCAGCCGGGCCTGCTCGCAAACCTTGCCAGCAAGGGCTACCTGACGCCGCTCGGCGACGATCTTGCCGGCTGGGTCAAGACGAATTACGGCGCCGGCGACAGCTGGGTCGGCTACGGCACCTACAAGGGTAAGGATGGCAAGGATGCCTTTTATGCCTTCCCCTATAAGGCCGACCTGAAGTCTCTGGTCTGGTACGTTCCGGAAAACTTCGAGGAAGCCGGCTACAAGGTTCCGACGACCATGGAGGACCTGCTCAAGCTTTCCGACCAGATCGTCAAGGATGGCGGCACTCCCTGGTGCATCGGTCTCGGTTCGGGCGGCGCTACTGGCTGGCCGGCAACCGACTGGGTCGAAGATCTGATGCTGCGCCTGAACACGCCGCAGGATTATGATCACTGGGTCGACAACACGCTTAAGTTCAACGACCCGAAGGTCGTTGCTGCCATCGAAGAGTTCGGCAAGTTCGCGAAGAACCCGAAATACGTCGCCGGTGGTGTTGCAGCTGTTGCCTCGACGGACTTCCGCGACAGCCCGAAGGGCCTCTTCACGGTTCCGCCGAAGTGCTACTTGCACAAGCAGGCATCCTTCATCCCGTCCTTCTTCCCGGAAGGCACGAAGCTCGGCCAGGATGCGGACTTCTTCTACTTCCCGCCGTTTGCCTCGCATCCTGAACTCGGCAAGCCGGTCGAAGGCGCTGGTACGCTTGCGGCGATCACCAAGGATTCGAAGGCTGCTCGCGCCTTCATCCAGTTCCTGCAGACGCCGATCGCCCAGGAAGTCTGGATGGCGCAGTCCGGCTTCCTGACGCCGTACAAGTCCGTCAACACGGCTGCCTATGCCAACGACACGCTGCGCAAGGAAGGCGAACTCCTCACCTCCGCCACCACCTTCCGCTTCGATGGTTCTGACCTGATGCCGGGCAAGATCGGCGCAGGTTCGTTCTGGACCGGCATGGTGGACTTCGTCGGCGGCAAGTCCGCACAGGATGTTGCCGACGCGATCCAGAAGTCCTGGGACGCCATCAAGTAAGCTTCACGGTCTAACCGCCGCCGGTAACATGCCGGCGGCGCCAAGCATTCAAACGGCGCGCCTTTGGAGCGCAGCCGATGCCGGAATGACGGCCTCAAGCAGGTAAATTCGGGGAGGGAATGAATGTTTTCGCAGATCGTATCGGCGATTGGCGCCATGATATTCGGTGTCGCCGCTTGCGCCGCCTACTTCTGGTTCTCCAATAAATTCTTGGACCTGATCTTTCCCGCAAAGGAGGGAGCCGACGTCCATAGGGCAGCCGTCAATCTCCGCCGCCGCGGCCTTATCCGCCCCTGGCTGTTCCTGGGGCCGGCGCTGTTCCTGCTCATCGTCTACCTCGTCTATCCGGTCGTGGCGACGTTCATTCTGTCCTTCTACGGACCGGACGGGAACAAGTTCGTCGGCGGCGCTAATTATCTATGGGCGCTGAACGACACTGAATTCCGCCAGTCGATCTTCAACAACATCCTCTGGCTCGCCGTTGTGCCGGCGGCATGTACCTTCTTCGGCCTCGTCATTGCCGTCATGACCGATCGCATCTGGTGGGGGAATATCGCCAAGGCCGTCATCTTCATGCCGATGGCGATCTCCTTCGTCGGCGCCTCGGTCATCTGGAAGTTCATCTATGAATATCGCGGCGGTACCGATACCCAGATCGGCCTGTTGAATGCCGTCGTCCAGCTTTTCGGCGGCACGCCGGAAGTCTGGATCACCATTCCCTTCTGGAACAATTTCTTCCTGATGGTCATGCTGATCTGGATCCAGACCGGCTTTGCCATGGTCATTCTCTCGGCTGCCCTGCGTGGCATCCCGGAAGAAACCATCGAGGCCGCCGTTATCGATGGCGCCAATGGCTGGCAGATTTTCTGGAAGATCATGGTGCCGCAGGTCTGGGGCACGATCGCCACCGTCTGGACCACGATCACCATCCTCGTCCTCAAGGTCTTCGACATCGTTCTCACCATGACCAACGGCCAGTGGAACACGATGGTACTCGCCAATCTCATGTTCAACTGGATGTTCCGGGGCGGCGGCGACAGCGGTCGAAGCGCGGTCATCGCGCTCGTCATCATGGCGGCGGTGACGCCGATCATGATCTGGAATATTCGTCGTGCAAACGCAGAAATGAAGGGGCGCTGACATGGTTGGAAATCTTGGCCGCATCGGTCCCGCCCGCATCTTCGTTCACGCCGCGGTGCTGCTGATCGTTCTTCTCTGGCTCCTGCCGACGCTCGGCATCTTCGTCACTGCCCTGCGCGACAAGGATCAGATCGTCGTCTCAGGCTGGTGGACCGCCTTTGCCGGCTCCTCACGCACGACGGCATCCCGCCTCGACGGCCCCGATAAGGCGAAACCGGATGGCGCAAATTTCGTGATTTCAGGGACGCTCGCCGTCGAGGGCGGTGGCCAGATCCGGTCTTTCGGCCTGCGGGTGCAGGAGCCTGCCGCCTATAAGGCAGGTTCGCCGGCAGAACTTGAGAACGGCGAGACCCTTACCGTCAATGCCGACGGCAGCTACCGCTACCAGAAGAATGCCCCGTTCGAAGCGGATGCGCGCGCCAAGCGCATCTACCTCACCGTCGCGACACCGCCGCAGTTCACCTTCGACAACTACCGCAGCGTGCTGCGCGGCGAGGGCATTGGCCAGTCCTTCATCAATTCGCTGACGGTGACGATCCCGGCAACGGTCATTCCGATCCTGATCGCTGCCTTTGCGGCCTATGCGCTGGCCTGGATGGAGTTTCCCGGTCGGGCGATCCTGATTGCGCTCGTCGTCGGCCTGATTGTCGTGCCGCTGCAGATGTCACTCATTCCGCTTCTGCGCATCTATAACGAGATCGGCCAGATCTTCGGCGTGCCGTCGAAAACCTATCCCGGCATCTGGATGGCGCATACCGCCTTCGGCCTGCCGCTCGCCATCTATCTACTGCGCAATTATATTGCCGGCCTGCCGAAGGAGATCATCGAATCCGCCCGCGTCGATGGCGCCAGCGATTTCGATATCTTCGTCAAGATCATCCTGCCGCTGTCCTTCCCGGCGCTCGCCTCCTTTGCGATCTTCCAGTTCCTCTGGGTATGGAACGACCTCCTGATCGCGATGGTATTCCTCGGTACCGACAAGGATCATCTGGTCCTGACGGCTGCCCTGAATGCGCTGCTCGGCTCGCGCGGCGGCAACTGGGAAATCCTGACGGCATCGGCCTTCGTCACCATCATCATTCCGCTCCTCGTCTTCTTCGGTCTGCAGCGCTATCTCGTGCGCGGTCTGCTTGCCGGGTCGGTGAAGGGGGGCTAAGCCAAGATCGTATCATTCAGACAGGACCCATTCAGCATGAGCATTGCTCCTCACTCGGCATCGGAAGTTGACAAGGATTGGTGGCGCGGCGCCGTGATCTATCAGATCTATCCGCGCTCCTACCAGGATTCCAATGGCGACGGCATCGGCGATCTCAAGGGCATCGCCATACGTCTCCCGCATATTGCTGCTCTTGGTGTCGATGCGATCTGGGTGTCGCCTTTCTTTACCTCACCGATGCGCGATTTCGGCTACGACGTCTCCAACTATGAAGATATCGATCCCATCTTTGGCTCGCTCGCCGATTTCGATGCGATGATGACGGAAGCTCATCGCCTCGGCATCAAGGTGATGATCGACCTGGTGCTGTCGCACAGCTCAGACCGCCATCCCTGGTTCGTCGAAAGCCGTTCGAGCAAGGACAATCCCAAGTCCGATTGGTATGTCTGGGTCGACGCCAAGCCGGATGGCACGCCACCCAACAACTGGTTGTCGATCTTCGGCGGCTCGGCCTGGGCCTGGGATCCGACGCGCATGCAATATTACATGCACAACTTCCTGACCTCGCAGCCGGATCTGAACCTGCACAATCCGGAAGTGCAGGATCGCCTGCTCGACGTCGTGCGCTTCTGGCTCGACCGCGGCGTCGACGGCTTCCGCCTCGATACCATCAATTTCTATTTCCACGACAAGGAACTGCGCGACAATCCGGCGCTTGAGCCTTCTCGTCGCAACGCTTCCACCGCGCCGGCGGTCAATCCCTATAACTTCCAGGAACATCTCTACGACAAGAACCGTCCCGAGAACCTGGCGTTCCTCAAGCGCTTCCGCGCCGTGCTCGACGAGTATCCGGCCATTGCCGCTGTCGGCGAAGTCGGTGACAGCCAGCGCGGCCTGGAGATCGTTGGCGAATACACCTCCGGCGGCGACAAGATGCATATGTGCTACGCCTTCGAATTCCTCGCGCCGGACGCGCTGTCGCCGGAACGTGTCGAGGAGGTGATGAATGACTTCGACGCCGCAGCCCCGGAAGGCTGGGCCTGCTGGGCCTTCTCCAACCACGATGTCGTGCGCCACGTCAGCCGCTGGGGCAATCTGGTCGCCGATCGCGATGCCTTTGCCAAGCTCTATGCTGCGCTGCTGCTGACGCTGCGCGGTTCCGTCTGCATCTATCAGGGCGAAGAATTGGCGCTCACCGAAGCTGATCTCGCCTATCAGGATCTGCAGGACCCCTACGGCATCCAGTTCTGGCCGGAGTTCAAGGGCCGTGACGGCTGCCGCACGCCGATGGTCTGGGACAGCCAGGTCGCGCAGGGCGGCTTCTCTACGGTAAAGCCCTGGCTGCCGGTGCCGGTGGAGCACATCCTGCGTGCTGTGAGCGTCCAGCAGGGCGATGAAAACTCGGTGCTTGAGCAGTATCGTCGCTTCCTTGCCTTCCGCAAACAGCATGCGGCCTTCGCCAAGGGCGATATCACCTTCTCCGAAGCGCAAGGCGATGTACTGCTCTACACCCGCTCCCATGCGGGGGAGACTATTCTCTGCGTTCTCAACATGAGCCCTGTGGAAGTCATGGCAAGCTTGCCCGAAGGCAATTGGCAGGCATTGACGGGACACGGTTTTACCAGCAACAACTACGGCAACAAAATCGACATTCCGGCCTGGGGCGCTTATTTCGCGCGTCTTGGCTGAGCCTTTGGGAGGAGGAGCATAGATGACCGGACTTGTTCTGAAGGACATCAGAAAATCCTATGGCAACGTGCACGTGCTGCACGGCATCGATCTGGAGATCAACGAAGGCGAGTTCATCGTCTTCGTCGGCCCCTCCGGCTGCGGCAAATCGACTTTGCTCAGGATGATTGCCGGGCTGGAGAGCATCACAGCCGGCGATATGATGATTGCCGGTCAGAAGGTGAACGAGGTCCCGCCCTCCAGGCGCGGCATCGCCATGGTCTTCCAGTCCTACGCGCTCTACCCGCATATGACCGTCTATGACAACATGGCCTTTGGCATGCGGATTGCCGGCGAAAGCAAGCAGGAAATCGACCGTCGTGTGCGTGCGGCGGCCGCCAGCCTGCAGCTCGGTCAGTATCTTGAGCGCCTGCCCAAGGCTTTGTCGGGCGGCCAGCGGCAGCGCGTCGCCATCGGCCGCGCCATCTGCCGCAATCCGAAGGTCTTCCTGTTTGACGAGCCGCTGTCGAACCTCGATGCTGCCCTGCGTGTCGCAACCCGCATCGAGATCGCCAAGCTCAGCGAATCCATGCCTGAAACGACGATGATCTATGTCACCCACGACCAGGTGGAGGCGATGACGCTTGCCGACCGTATCGTGGTGCTGTCAGCCGGCCGCGTCGAGCAGGTGGGTGCGCCGCTCGAGCTCTACGAGCGTCCGGCAAACCTCTTCGTGGCCAAATTCATCGGCTCGCCTGCCATGAACATCATTCCCGCAACGGTGACCGAAACCGGCGCGACGACGACCGTGACGCTGACGGGCGGCAAGTCGGTGACGCTCGACTTGCCTACGGCAGCGTCCGAAAAGGGCAAGACCGCGAGCTTCGGCGTGCGTCCGGAAGATCTGCGCCTTGCGACCGGCGAGGATTATCTCTTCGAAGGCGAGGTTTCGATCGTCGAGGCCCTTGGTGAAGTGACGCAGCTCTATATCGAAGGTCTGGTCGATGGCGAGCCGATCATCGTCAAGATCCCCGGTATCGCCGATGTTCATCGCGGCCAGAAGATGCGTTTTGCCGCCGATCGCCAGAAGCTGCATCTCTTCGATGCCGATGGCCATTCTTATCGCAAGTAATCGCTTACGGGACGTCGCCGGCTCAAGCCAAGATGAACAACAAAATTCACCTTGAGCCGGCGCGTTCAAACCTTCTGTTAAAGACCCGCTGCTAGTCTTGCCGTCATAATATACCCCAGGGGTCTAATAAGATGGCCGCGTTCGGCAGAGCTAATTCAGGTCAGCATTTCCTCAACAAAGAAGAATCGTTCATGTATGACCGCGAAGCGCGGTTCCGTATGGAAGATACGATGAACGCGGCGCGGCTCGAATACACCGAAAAGGGTGTGATGAACCTCGCTTCCCGCCGCTGCGATATTATCCGCATCTCGCAGAGCAGCGCGGTTCTTGCGATCCTCACCCAATATAATTTGCCCAAGCAATTCTACCTGGATATTCCCGACGCCCGCATCAGCAAGGTGGGCTGCGTGCTGATGAAGGTCTTCCCCAACAATACGGTTGAAGTCCGTTTCCTGCGTCTGCTGACGGACAAGGAGATGAACAAGATCTTCGTCTACAGCACCCATCCGGCCCATAAGAACCGCGTGCTGGATATTCGCGGCTGAGCAGGCCAATTGAACCGGAAAGCCCGGCGCGATCAAAGTTGCGCCGGGCTTCCTTTTTTCCGGGCCTCCATTGGCGATCTCAACGCGTTGCCGACGTTGAAATCGAGGCCAGCAGGCACCGCCATAGTCAGCCTTACGGAGATCAGATTCCCTTGCGGACGCGTTCGGAGTTCGTAAGTGCTTCACCCAGTCGACCGAGCGTTTCCTTGAGGGCATGCTCTGCAGAATCGACAAGGGATTTAGCTCCCCCTTCACAGGCGAAACCCGCATCGGTTTGCCCATTGCCGCTGCCGGAAACGGTGGCGCCCAGAAGACGGCCGTTGACACCGTCGACTGTAATTGAGGCGGCCATTTCCACTTCCGTTTCCATGCCGGCAGACCAGAATCCGGGAACCACGCGCAGACGCCCATTCAATTCCTCGCCGCGGACAATAATCATGCCGCGAGCACCCCGAGCTTTCAATTGGTCTCGGCCAACCGGCTGTTGAACAACCTCCAATTCGGTCACCAGATTGGTGAATGTCTGGCGGACAGAGCTTGCAAAGCTTGTCGACACATTGAGAGGGAAGGTATGCGCGGCGCAATTGAAATCGGAAGGCTTTATCGGCCTGTCCAGCTTGGCTGCATCTACATAGAGAAAGTATTTGCCCGGTAGCTTGCCGTCATATGACGAGTATACGTTGTATGTTGCAACGGGCAGCGGTTCGGCCTTGTATTGGCACGCAGCAAGCAGTGCGCTCAATGCGAGCGCCGATACGATCTTCAATTTCATGATGGTCCCCAATTTCCCGCTTTGAGTGAAGCAGAATCTCAACTAAGAGTCGAGATTTGGTGGGCGGGTTTTCCACTGTGCACACGTGACTACGTCCGCCGTGAACGAGTGCTTGGGATGTCTCCATCCACGGCGGAATTGCACTCTGGGCGGGCGGATGACTATCCAGCCGCCAGCGTGTCGAGGACTGCCTGTTTCAGCTTGGCGTCGGCCACTTCAGAGAACACCAGATCTTCGCGCCCGAAATAGCTTTTCTGGTTGATGGCCGACCAGTCATTGCAGACGAGCGTGTAACGCTCCTTCTTGGGCTGGTTGAGCGGTGCGGCGTGGAGATAGTCGCCTGTGCGCGTTGCAAGCGGTATGTCGCCTTCCTGATTGCAACGGGCGAGGATGGCCGCGAGCACAGCGGCGTCGACTTCTGTCCGCATCAGCTTGCCGTCGAAGCGCACCGAGGCATTGAAGCTGTAGCGGTTGACCTCGCCCTGAGGCAGGCCGGCACCGAATGAGGTATGACCGACAAAGCCGACATCGGCCTTGGTCTTCTTCGCCATCACATCAGCAACGAACCGGCCGACCTCGTCTACCGTCATGGTCTTGTCGCTCTTGCCGACGGTTGCGCGATCTTCATCCGTGAGATGACGGGCCAGCACGGCCGGGATGAGATCCTTGAGTGCTACTGAGGGAACGCCAGCCGAGTCGATTGCGACGCGTTGGAGAGTCGCTGCCGCGCCGGGTGCGGCAATGGTCGCGACCGTGGTCGCCGTTGACCAGGATCCGGTGTGAACGTAGCGCGTGGCACCCTCTTCGTGGGTCAGGTTGAGGTGGTCGTGGCCACCGATGATGAGCGTGCCGTCGGGAAGTATCGGCAGGATATCGCGATCCGCCACGACACCGGCGTGGCTGAGCACGATGTTGATGCTGCCGCTCTTGAGAATGTCAGGCAGGTTCTTCTTGGCCCACTCCACCGGCTGCGGAATGTCGAGCATGTCGCGCGTGGCTTTGGGATAGGTCTTGATCGCGTCGGTCGCAAACCCCACAATGGTGACCGACTGGCCATGGAACGTCAGCTGGGCCGAAGACTGCGTGTAGGGTGCGCCGGTGCGCTTGTCGATGATGTTGCTGACCACGGTAACGCCGAGCCCGCGGGCGCGGCTTACGAAATTGGCGAGATCGTTGTCGAGATCGGGCTCGTGATTGCCGATGTTGACGACTGTTGGCGCTACCTTCGCCAGGGCTGCAAGGAACGCCCAGTCGATCTCGCCCCCCGAACGCGTTGCCACGATATTGCCGGACTCGAAGAGGTCGCCGTTCAGAACGACAAGATGCGGCCCTTCATTGCTTGCGACTTGCTTTTCGATTGTCGCCAGCAGTTGGCCCATGCGCTCGTAAGCGGAATGCAGGTCCGACAGGACGATGACACGCAGAGGCTTTTGCGCAGCTTCGGCAGGTATGGCCGAAATGAGCACCGGCAAGACGGCCGTGCCGGCGAGGAGTTTCAACGCCTGGCGGCGTCCGAGCAATGACTTCAACATGAATTTCGATCCTTGGGAACTGGCGTGCAATACCCAAGGGATTAGTCAATTCAGTTGTCAATCCTATGACGCGAGCAGCCGCAAGTTGCTCTTAAATCAATACGCTAGCACCCTGGTCTGCCGGGCCCGCGGCACGGCGGAATGGCGCAAAGAGCTCGCGGCCCATGCCGAATTCGTTTTCCGAAAGATCGGCCACGACGGGTTCGCGTTCGACCATCTCGGCAGCGTC
>NZ_JAELTU010000357.1 GCF_016429015.1 Rhizobium sp. ASV20 | reverse complement strand
TGTTCGTCCACTGGCCTCTGCTTCATGGATATGGCCGAACAATGGGAGCCGGATGATGCGAGAGTATCACGTCCGGTTCTGAGAGAGCGTGGGGGTGAAACTCCCCCGCGCCACTCGCCTTGGGATTGCCATTGGCGGCCGAAAACATTGGCTTTGGCGTGCGGTCGACCAGGACGGCTACGTTCTCGACGAGATCGTCCAACCCCGCCGCGATACCAAGGCTGCCAGGCGATTGCTGGTGAGGCTGCTGAAGAAGCAGGGCCTGCCGCCCAAGCGCATCGTCACCGACAAACTGCGCTCATACGGAGCAGCAAGGGGGGATGTCATGCGCGGCGTCGAACATCGCTCTCACAAGGGCCTGAACAATCGCGCGGAGAATTCACACGTGCCGCTTCGAAAACGAGAGCGGACGATGCAGGGCTTCCGATCCGTCGGCGGCTTGCAACGTTTCATCTCAGTCTTCTCAGCAGTCAGAAATCTCTTCGTGCCACCACATCAGAAACGCTCAGCCCTGGCCACCCACATTCATCGCATCCGCGCAATGGCGCATTGGAAAGTCGTGACCGGCGCAACTGCGTAAATTCACCGGCAACGCCTTATCGGGTATTATGCGAACAACGTGACATCGCCGTCAGCTACCCTGGGTCAGAACAAGATTTTCACCCCCAGACACGCTGCGGTGTTGGAAGGTGCCCCGTCCTCGCGAACCCGCATAATGGTCTGCCGGCTGGTGCCTAATTTCCTGGCGATTGCCGGAACGCTCATCCCGGCCGTCACATCCTGCTTCTGCTTTTCGCTGAGCCCGCCCTGAGTTGGAAAACCTGACGACCGATCTCAATCGCTGTTAGACCCTGTTGAATGCAAAGCTCTTGTTCGCCATTATCGGAGCCAGGGATTAATCACGTTCAACCCAGCCGCCTCGAACGGGCTTGTGTCGCGAGTTGCGATCGCGAGGCGATTAGCTGACGCTGTGGCGGCAATATAGCCATCAGCCGTGCCGATCGCTTTTCCAAATATTCGAGCACGTGCCATCAGTTCCGAGTAAGACTGCGAGGTCGCCAGATTGAAGGGCAGGATGCGCTCCGAAAAGTGAGGTAGCACCTCGCCCTCGAGACGGTCGCGGAGGATAGTTTGCCGTTTCCCCGAAGGCATAGCAGCGATCCCGAAGCGAAGTTCAGCAATCGTTATTGCTGAAATGAACAGCGTTTCGATGGCTTGGTTGTCCAACCAGGCTACCACCGCCTGATCGGGCGCCGGTTTCCACGGTTCGGATATAACGTTGGTGTCCAACAAAATCATTCGAAGATCTTCGGTTCAGCAGGCGCCTTGTCGCGAATTTTCTGCAAGGCTTCAACGTCGCTGCCGGAAAGCTCAGCGTCACGACCGATAGCCACAAGTAAAGAGCCGAGCTTAACACGTTCAGGGGGACGAACAGCCGCCTCAATAATGTCACGGATCTCGGCCTCGGTGCTCCGGCCATGATGAGCCGCCCGAAGGCGCAGAGCACGATGTGTTTCGTCAGAAAGGTTTCGAATAGTGACCGCCGGCATTGATATCACCTATATGAAAATGATGGCTTTGATATCAAAATATGCAGAATGATGTCGATTTTCAAGTGTTTCAAATGACGAGTACGATGACTATCTTAGTTTAGGTCTGCATGCTCTTGAAGGGAATCGAACCTCGACGCTGCTCAAGCAGAATATCAACTATTTGATTTACGTTGATGAACGCAGATTTCTGCGCCCCGAGGCAGCCTTAAGCCAAGAAGAAGCGTGTAACCTCAGAGCGGCAGCAACAGCCGACCGCCCAAAGGATATTCTCACCTGGAAAATGACGCCACTTGAAATCAACTATCAAAAGTCTCGCTGAAAATTGCCAGCGCTCTTTCGGCCATCAACGCAATTTTTGCGACAGAGCGCGAGACGGCACGCCATTACGCTGAAATGACCGCCGCGACCTTCGCTTCAAAGGTTATGGCGACGAGGCGGCGGCGGATCAGCAACGGCGCGGCTCACCCCATGCGCTCGGAGGCGTAGCTTCCGGGGCTCGCCGAGAAGACGACGGTGCGGTTGCCGTTGAGGAAGGTGCGGAAATGGATATGCGCATGGATGGCGCGCGCCAGCACCTGGCTTTCCACATCGCGGCCGATCGAGACGTAGTCGTCGGCCGACTGCGCATGC
>NZ_JAELTU010000356.1 GCF_016429015.1 Rhizobium sp. ASV20 | reverse complement strand
GCTCTGAAGTCTGCCATACTGATCCTCCCTCTCCTGCTTGCGGGTATTGCTCAAGGGCGAGCCGCCGAAATGCGAAGTCCATGGGATATTCCCATCGCCGTCCAGACGCACGATGCGTTTACATGCCCGCAGGCACCAGAGCTGCCAAGTACGATCAAGGCTGCAGACTATTATACCGACACGGCTCATTCCATCGTCGATCCCGTACGCAAGAAGGCTTATGACGCCGCGACGGATGGCCTGCGTGCGGCAATGCGAGATGTCATCGATATGGCCGACCGCTATCGGACCGACGGTAATGACGCAAGCGCCCGCTGCGCCGCACTTTTCCTCGGAAGTTTTGCAGCAAGCGGCGCGCTAACCGGAGACACGGCCACAAATCAGGCTGTTTACGTGCAAGGCTGGACGCTCGGCTCCTTCGCGGTCGCCTGGCTCAAGATTCGTTCGGATGGCAACATTCCGACGGAAGAGCGATTGCGGATCACGACTTGGCTTGCGGCGGTGGCCTCGCGAAACATCGACTACTACAAGAAGCGAGACGACAAGAGCGACGGTCGCAACAATCACCGCTATTGGGCCGGCTTTACCGCCATGGCCGCGGGGATCGCCGCCGATCGGAAAGATCTCTTCGATTGGGGCGTGGATAGCTTCAAAATTGGAGCAAGGCAGATCCAACCTGATGGAACCATGCCGCTGGAAATGATGCGGCGATCTCGGGCGCTGCACTATCATATCTTCGCCGCCGCCCCACTCGTGACGATGGCAGAGTTGGCCTCAGCCAATGGCGTAGACCTTTATAAGGCCAACGGTAATGCCCTGTCCCGCCTCGTTCGACTGATTGTTGCAGGCATCGATGATCCCTCTCTCTTTGCGACGAAAGCCGGAGTTGCCCAGGAAGTCATGCATCTTCATGCCGACGACATCGCATGGGCTGCGCCTTTTGAGCGTCGCTTTCCAAACACCGAACTTGCGGCATTGCTGAACAAGCTGACCGCGCGCAGCGTGCCCTATCTCGGCGGCCGGCCACCGACCTGATGAGAGGGAGCAATTTTCCTCTTCATTGCTGTCTTTTCGCCGGCTCCTCAGCCGCTTAAGACATTGGTTGGGTCCAAACGCACAAAGGTTGCAAACGCAATGACGACACACCGTTTCGTTCCGAATAGCTTCCACAACGTCATCGGCTCATTGCCGCCGGCCTTGCATATCGCCGACGGCGACACCGTCGTGACTGAAACGCTCGATGCAGCCGGTTACGATAAGCACGACATCAATCGCATCTCGGGCCCGAACCCGATGAACGGTCCGATCTTCGTCGAAGGTGCGCAACCGGGCGATTCTCTCAAGGTCGAAATTCTGGGCATGGTGCCGACACGGGCGACGGGATTTACACGCAGCGTCTTGGCCGCCAATGTCGTCGATCCCCAGGACGTGCGCGCGCTGCCGGCGAGCGAGAAGGTAATCTGGCAGATCGACCGCCAGGCCCTCACGACCAAGCTTGCCGAACCGGTTGCAGGCCTTGAGGACTTCAACTTGCCGCTTTCGCCGATGATCGGTTGTTTCGGGGTCGCACCATCGCTCGGTCAGGCAATATCGACGGCCACCAGCGGCGAGTTCGGCGGCAATATGGACTATCGGCTGCTAGGCCCGGGCACAACCATCTGGTTCCCGGTATCCGCACCCGGCGCACTCTTCTTCCTGGGCGATTGCCATGCCGTGCAGGGTGACGGCGAGATCGTCGGAACTGGGATCGAAACCACCTTCGAGGTGACGGTGAGGCTAAGCGTTGAAAAGAAGAAAATCATCTGGCCGCGCGGCGAAACGGCAGACGACATCTTCACCATCGGCAATGCCCGGCCGCTCGACCAGGCGCTGCAGCATGCCACCAGCGAAATGCTACGCTGGCTCGACTCTGACTACGGCCTCGACAAGACGGCGGCCAGCCATCTGCTCGGTCAGGTCGTCCGCTACGATGTCGGCAATGTTTTCGACCCGGCCTACACCATGGCATGCCGCGTTTCGAAATCCTGGCTCAAACGCAGATAGTTTCAGCCTGCATCCAGCGACTGGTCGCGCCGCTGGCGCGACACATTGCTTTCTTGCCGCTCCCTCGCCATCCGGCTGACGGCAGCGCGCAATTGCGGATGCCGCGACATGAACAGGTTGAAATCGCGGCGTTCCAGCACGAAGAGCTGACAAAAATCGACGGCGACGACATCGGCGGTGCGGCGCGCGCCTGTCAATAGCGCCATTTCGCCGAAGAACGCCCCGGCACC
>NZ_JAELTU010000355.1 GCF_016429015.1 Rhizobium sp. ASV20 | reverse complement strand
CTTCGGGGTACTGAACGCAATTCCGGCAAACCGGAACTGCGTGGCAACGATTCCCCTTCGAATGCCGAATGCCATGTCACAAAAGCGCTACATAGCATCAATGCTTACTATTACCGCGTTCCGTTCCACATTAAACCCCTATTCGATCACAAATGGGATAGAACTGTGGCGCAGAAGTCACCGCCCCGAGGATAAATTACGCGGCGGTTTCGCCTTCTATTTCGGTACGCGACGTCAACACCTTGTCGATCAGACCCCATTCCTTGGCCTCGTCCGAGGACATGAAATGGTCACGATCGAGCGTCTGCTCGACTTCTTCATAGGTGCGACCGCAATGCTTGACGTAAACTTCGTTCAAACGACGCTTCATCTTGATGATGTCACGCGCGTGGCGCTCGATGTCCGAAGCCTGACCCTGGAAACCACCCGACGGCTGGTGAACCATGATGCGAGAGTTCGGCGTTGCGAAGCGCATGTCCTTGTCGCCGGCGGCGAGCAGCAGCGAGCCCATCGAGGCGGCCTGGCCGATGCACAGTGTCGAAACGGCTGGCTTGATGAACTGCATCGTATCGTAGATTGCCATGCCCGCGGTAACGACGCCACCCGGCGAATTGATATAGAGCGCGATTTCCTTCTTCGGGTTTTCGGCCTCAAGGAAGAGAAGCTGGGCGCACACCAACGTCGCCATATGGTCCTCAACCGGCCCGGTCAGGAAAATGATGCGTTCCTTCAGCAGGCGGGAATAGATGTCATAAGACCGTTCCCCGCGATTGGTCTGCTCAACAACCATCGGCACCAGAGCCATAGCTGTATCGACTGGATTTCTCATGTGCGTCCTTTACCAAGCTTGCCCCGGCGACGAAAACGCCGGGAATCGAGTAAAATTCCTTTACCCCTACATAGAGTGTCCCTGCCCTGCACTTCAAGACGCACGAAAGCATAACCTCAAAAAGCAGTAATGCCCTAAGAAGCGTTGACAAAGGATTTCTAATCACGGCTTTCGCAATGCCAATTGTATAGGCGCGGCGTCTTGCGCAACCCACCGCTTTTCCCGGACGTAAGGTGAAGGAAACATAAAGGCCCGTTGCGATACCATGCCAACGGGAGACACAGGTAAAATTTACCAAGTCATTTAAGGAACTTGCCACCTTATTCGGTAAGGATAGGCAGCGGCAGAACCATAGCGTCTCCAGCGCCGCCGCTACTGCCCTGGAGGAATGGGAGAAAACGCAAATCGTGCTGAACATGACCACAGGGCTAAGCATCTGGTGCTCGGAGGCTATTACCCTGGCAACCATACTACTTCTTGCCTGGCGTCACGATCGCCAGTCGCCCGCCTACCTGATGTGGGCGATGGGCTTTGCCGTCAGCGCCGTCGGATTTGCGCTCGTGGCGGCCCGCGGCTTTGTTCCGGATATGTGGTCGATCAAGATCGGCAATACAGTCGCCTTGATGGGCGAAAGCGCCTGGATCGCCGGTTTCCGGTGGATGGACAAGCGCAAGCTCCAATGGCAGGCACTGCTGCCACCGGCCATCTGGCTGGTGGGCGTGAATCTGCCATGGGTCGCGGAAAGCTTCGTCAATCGCATCATCCTCTACGATCTCGCGGGTGCCGTCGGCGCCAGTCTGCTCGCCTTTGCCGTGCGTCCGAACGAGGGGCGACGCGAGCCCGCGCGCGGACAGCTTGGCGTCGTCTTCATGACGCTGGCATCCTTCTGCTTCATCTCGGCGCTTTGGACGTCGTTACGGGCGCCTACGCTGGAGGAGGCGCAAATCTATCGCGGCTACGCAGCACTCGGCTACGGGCTGCTCGTCATCGCCGCCATCGTTCTGAACGGCAAGCTGTTGATGGAACGCTCAGAGCGCCGCTGGCGGGCTATCTCCATCACCGACACGTTGACGGGCGTGCTGAACCGCCGCGGGCTTCAGGACAGCTACGACATTCTGGCTGGAGACGGGCAACGGCAGCCACAGAAGCTTGCCGCGCTGCTGTTCGATCTCGACCATTTCAAGTCGATCAACGACCGCTACGGCCACCAGACCGGCGACGCCGTGCTCATCGAATTTGCCCGTATCGCTCGTCTGTTCGTGCCGCGTAACGGCGCGTTCGGTCGCATGGGCGGCGAAGAGTTCATCGCCTTCGTCCCTATAACCGATCAGGAAGAGGCCGAAGCGCTCGCCGAAACCATCCGTGCCGATTTCTGCCGCGTTCCTCTGCTTGCCGGTCGCTCCCTTGTTCCTGCGACCGTCAGCATCGGCGTGGCAATCATGCCACGCGACGAGG
>NZ_JAELTU010000354.1 GCF_016429015.1 Rhizobium sp. ASV20 | reverse complement strand
TCCCTATACGCGCGGCCTGATCGCTGCCTTGCCGGAGCTCGAAGGGCCGCGCCGCAGGCTGACTGCGATCCCCGGCACGGTGCCGCCGCCCGACCGGCTGCCGTCCGGTTGCCCCTTTGCCCCACGCTGTTCTCTGGCGGTGCAGACCTGCTCGCTTGCCGTGCCGGCACTTAGGACGGTAGGTGGCCAGATTGCGCATCGCGCCGCCTGCATGCTCATACCGCCATCAATCGTGCCAACCCATGTCTCCGCAGGAGCTGTTCCATGAGGGGCGCGCTCGAAGTCCAAAATTTGAGCCGTACTTTCAAGCTGCGCGAACGCGGCCTGTTGTTCTCCGTGACCAAGCGACTGACAGCGGTCGACGGCATTTCCTTCACCGTTGCACCTGGCGAGATGCTCGGTATCGTCGGCGAGAGCGGCTGCGGCAAGTCGACGACCGCTCGATTGCTGCTCGGACATATTCCTGCAAGCGGCGGCGAGATCCGCTTTGGTGGCGAGAGGGTCACAGCCACGCTAGACGCCAATTGGCGCCGCATGCGCCGGCGCATGCAAATGGTCTACCAGGATCCGCTTGCAGCGCTTGATCCACGTATCCCCGCAGGATGCCAGATCGAGGAGCCGCTCATCGTCCATCGACCCGACCTTCCGGCTGCCGACCGCAGAGCGCTCGTCGCGGAGATGATGGCACGCATCGGCCTGCTTGCTCATCTGGGCGACCGCTATCCGCATGAAATGTCAGGCGGTCAGCGCCAACGCGTCGTCATCGCCCGCGCGCTCGTCACCGATCCGGAGTTGCTTGTCTTCGACGAACCCGTGTCGGCGCTCGATGTGTCCGTGCAGGCGCAAGTTCTCAACGTGCTTGAGGATATTCGTGCTCGTAGCGGTTTTACCGGCGTGTTCGTCAGCCATGACCTCAAGGTGATCCGTCAGATCGCCGAGCGTGTCGCCGTCATGTATCTGGGGCGCATCGTCGAGATTGGGGCTGTCGACGATATCTTCTCCAATCCGGCCCATCCCTACACTCGGGCGCTCGTTTCGGCAGTGCCAGTACCGGGACGCAGCAGGCGCAGCCGCATCGTGCTGAACGGTGATCCACCGAGTGCGGTCAACATACCCGGCGGCTGTTCATTCCATACCCGTTGCCCGGAGATGCGCGCCGCCTGCCGCTCTATCCGTCCCGAACTTGTTGAGAAGGGCGGACGAGCCGTGGCATGCCATCTGGTCAACAACCCTTCCCTCTCCGGCATGGAGGCAGCGTGAGCATGGCCCAGTTCATTGTCTCCAGGCTTCTGCGGGCGCTGATGACGTTGTTCATCATCGTCACCTTTGCCTTTTTTGTAATGCGTCTGTCGGGCGATCCGCTTAGCCGTTTCTTCGACGTCGCAACGACCCCGCCTGAAGTCATCGAGGCATTTCGCCGCCAATGGGGTCTCGATCAGCCGATCTGGGTGCAATTCTACAAGTATCTGGGTGCCGTGCTTCACGGTGATCTCGGCAATTCGATGCGCGAGAACCGGCCTGCCCTTGATGTCGTACTTGACCGGCTTCCGGCAACGCTTGCCATCATGGCACCTACACTAATCCTGAAAACCGCACTCGGTCTCCTCGCGGGGATCACCGCCGCTCTGCATCGCAATTCCTTATTCGATCGGCTGATCATGACGATTTCGGTGCTGGGCTTTACCGTGCCGACCTTCGTTCTCGCCCTCGTACTGGCGCTGGTCTTTGCGGTTCAATTGCGGTGGCTGCCGTCCGGCGGCTATGCGACCCCGCTCCACATGGTATTGCCCATCGTCACGCTGTCCATCGCCGGTGCAGCGGTCATCGCGCGCTACGCCCGTTCGGCCATGGTCGAGGTGCTGGGGCAACCTTTCGTAAGGACAGCCCGCGCCAAAGGTGTGCCATGGACCAAGATCATCATTCGTCACGTCTTGCTCAACGCCGCCGTGCCAATCGTGACCATCTTCGGCTTCATGCTCGGCTCGATGGTTGGCGGTGCCGTCGTGGTTGAAAGCGTATTCTCATGGCCGGGGATCGGTCGTCTGCTGATTTCTTCGGTCACCTCGCGCGATCTTGCCGTCGTTCAGGTCATTCTTCTGCTCATCGGCGCGATGATGGTCGCGTCGAATTTTGTCGTCGATCTCCTCTACGGCGTCATCGACCCGCGTATGCGCGCGCCGCGCCAAGCCGAAACATAGGAGCATTGCCGATGACTGCCGAAATCGAAAAGGCAACCCCCCTTGGCGGCATGGTACGGCGCAAAAGCGACCTCAGCGCCTTCTTTTATGCCTGGCCGCCAC
>NZ_JAELTU010000353.1 GCF_016429015.1 Rhizobium sp. ASV20 | reverse complement strand
GGCGCGGTGCAGGCGGTCAAGAAGGCGGGGCTGGAGGGCAAGGTTTTCGTCTTCGGCACGGACGGTTCCGAGCAACTCGCCAACATGCTGTTGAATTCGGACAATGTGCTGCAGGCGATCACGGCACAGCAGCCGCTCGAAGTTGGGCGGCAAGCGATCGAAGCCGCGCAGAATCTGCTCGACGGCAAGAAGATCGAGACCAAGGTCAATGTGCCGGTTCTGCCTCTGACGCGCGCCGATCCAAAGGCTGTTGCGGCATATAAGGAAAGCCTCAAGGCACTGAAGTGATCGGGTCCCTGAAGCGAACCAAGTGGCGGGGGCATTGCTCCCGCCGCACCTTCGTCTTGCACAGCAGGAAACTTGCATGACCTATTCGCAAGCCAATTCAGTCGTCTCGGAAGGCGTACAGGGACGGCTGGATTTTCGGGCCGTGACCAAACGCTACGGCCCGACAGTCGCACTTTCCGAATTCACCCACAGTTTCGCGCCCGGCCGAGTGCATGCCCTCATGGGTAAGAACGGTTCAGGTAAATCGACGCTCGTCAAGCTCCTGGCCGGCGTGACGGAACCCACATCCGGCACGATCAGCGTGAACGGCGAGGATCGTTATTTCACCTCGCCCCACGATGCGTCGGCGTCGGGCATCGTTACCGTGCATCAGGAGCTTTCGTTGGTCCCGGAACTCTCGGTCGGCGAGAACATCTTTCTTGGCCGCTTGCCTCATATAAGACGTGCCGGCTTCAGCACCGTCGACTGGGCGGGGCTGCATCGGCGCGCCGGCGAACTGCTTGCCGACATGGGGCTCGCTATTGATTCCCGCCAGCCGGTCTCGGGCTTGAGCGTCGGTCAACAGCAGGTGGTGGAGATCGTCAAGGCGATGTCCTTCAACCCGTCTATCCTTCTTCTGGACGAGCCGACATCGGCGCTCGCGACGCGCGAGGTCAAGCTGCTTTTTGCGCTCATCCAGCGACTTCGCGCTCGCGGCGTGACGATGATCTACATTACTCATCGGATGAGCGAACTCTTCGAGATCGCAGATACATGCACGGTGATCCGCGATGGCCATTATATCGGCTCGGTAGAGATGAAGGAGACGACGCCATCGGCGATCGTCGGCATGATGTTCGGCGATATGGCCCGCGCGACACGCCCCCCTCGGCGGACCCTCGATCGCACCAAGCCGGTGCTTGAGGTACGCCGGCTCAGCCGAGCCGGGCATTTCCGCGATATAACCTTCGACCTCTATCCGGGGGAAATCCTCGGCATCGCTGGGCTGCTGGGCGCCGGGCGCACGGAACTCATGCGGGCGATCTTCGGCGCCGATCGTATCGACAGCGGCTCCGTGACGCTCGACGGCCAAGTCATGACCGGCGCGAGCCCGCGCGAAATGCGCAAGGCCGGCCTCGGCTACACGCCGGAAAACCGCAAGGAAGTAGGTCTCGTGCAATCGCTCTCGACAGCGGACAATCTCTGCATGGCGAGCCTTGGTCCCATTTCGAAGAGAGGCTTCATCTCGCGCCTGCGCGAGCAGCCCCATGTCCGCCGACAGATAAGCGACCTGCATATCAAATGTGGTGATCCGGAACTGCCGGTCTCGTCGCTCTCCGGTGGTAATCAGCAGAAGGTGGTGATCGGCAAATGGCTGAACCGGCATCCTTCCGTGATGTTCTTCGATGAACCGAGCCGTGGCGTCGACGTTCAAGCCAAGCGGCAGATCTTCGACATCATCTGGCAGAAGGCCGCCGACGGTCTCGCCAGCATCTTCGTCTCGACTGAACTGGAGGAGGTCCTCGAGGTGGCCGACCGTATTCTGGTGATGCACCATGGTGCGATCGTCGCCGAGGTCGATCCAACCAAAACCGATCTCACCGAACTCTACGGCCTGTGCATGGAAGGGGCCCGGCAATGACGCTTGTGAACCAAACCGCGGAGGCTGACCGACAGAACATGCCGCTTCGTCTCCTCAAGACCTACCCGATGGAGATCATCCTCGCGGCGCTGGTGATCTTCCTGATCCTGGTCGCGCCCGGTTTTGCCTCGATCAGCAATGTACTAAACGTGCTGCGCACGGTCTCTATGCTCGGCATCATCGCCTTCGGCATGACGGCCGTCATTATCAGCGGCGAGATCGACCTTTCGGTCGGGGCAGGGGCGGCGCTTGCCGGCTGCATCGTCGCTTGGTTCGCCGACCGCTTCAGCGACGTGCTTGGCGATTGGGGCTCGGTGGCTGCAGGCTTTGCCTTGGCTTTGTTGCTCGGCTTTGCGCTCGGCTATCTGACAGGCCGCTTTCGGCAATGGTTCAACGTGCCGACCTTCATCACGACCCTTGCGC
>NZ_JAELTU010000352.1 GCF_016429015.1 Rhizobium sp. ASV20 | reverse complement strand
TATCATTGCAACGGCGCTGTTCGGGGACGGCGCCGCTGCCTGCGTGCTGCGCACCGGGGACGGCGGCATCGCCGAAATCGCGTCGACGGGCGAGCACCTCTTTCCCGACAGTCTCGGCATCATGGGCTGGAAGATCGACGACACAGGCTTCGGGATCGTGCTTGACCAGTCGCTGCCGGCCTTTGCAGAGTCGTATTTGCGAGGCGCGATCGCCGACATCCTCGAGCGAGCCGGACTTTTGATATCCGATATCGATCGCTTCATCTGCCATCCTGGTGGGGCAAAGGTGCTGGCTGCACTGGAGACGGCCCTAAGCCTGAAGCAAGGGTCTCTCGATATTGAGCGCGAGGTTATCCGCGACTACGGCAACATGTCTTCGCCGACGGTATTGTTCGTCCTGGAGCGGGCGATGGCGGCAGGGTTGCCGCGCCTTTCAGCGCTGCTCGCTCTTGGCCCCGGCTTCTCGGCGAGCTGCATCACGCTGAAAAGGGTTTCATGATGCTGTGGCCCTCGATCGCGCTTCTGAGCTTCGTTTCACTGCAACGCCTTGCGGAGCTGGGCTACGCCAGACGCAACACCGTTGCCCTTCTCACCCGCGGCGGCCGGGAATGTGCACCGGGACACTATCCCCTGATGGTCGCGATGCATGCGGCCTGGCTGCTCGGCTTGTGGTTGCTGGCGATCGGCGGTTCGGTCGCGCTTGGCTGGTTTTCTCTGTTCATGCTGCTGCAGGGGCTGCGTCTCTGGGTCCTGGCAACGCTGAAAGAGCGCTGGACGACCCGGATCATCATTCTGCCGAGCGCATCCCTGGTGACGACGGGACCCTATCGTTTTCTCAACCATCCCAATTATGCGATCGTTGCCGGCGAGATCGCCGTGCTGCCGCTTTGCTTCGGCATGTCGCTCTATGCGGCGATCTTCTCGGTGCTGAACGGCATCATTCTCACCATTCGTATCCGTGCTGAAAACGCCTGTCTGAAACAGACTGCGATCTGACCTCATTTTTCGTTTGCACAGCTGAAATTTGGCAGGCATTTTCGATGCTTAGAGCGCAACTCACCCGGCGATAATCAACCTTCGCCGGGGTCGCGCCGCAATCAGATGACTATGCGGATAGCAGGATAAAATGACAAAGGACGCAATCGTTCTCGGTGCCGGCATCGTCGGCGTCTCGACGGCAATCCATCTGCAGCGACGGGGGCGGCAGGTCGTTCTCGTTGACAGGACGGAGCCCGGCCGGGAAACGTCCTTCGGCAATGCCGGCCTCATCCAGCGAGAGGGTGTGGTGCCCTACGGCTTCCCGCAGCAACTCGGCCTGCTGCTGCGCTACGCTCTCAACAATCGTGTCGATGCGCATTATCATCTGAGCGCCCTGCCTTCGCAGCTCGCCTTCCTCGCCCGCTACTGGTGGAATTCGAATACCAAGCGCCATCAGATGATCTCGCGCGCCTATGCGCCCCTGATCGAGCACTCCATCAGCGAACATCGCGACCTCATCGAAGCCTCGCATGCCGAGGACCTCATTCGCAAGGACGGTTGGCTGGAGCTCTACCGCTCGAACGAAAAGCGCGATGCGGAATTTGCCGAGGCGGAACGCCTCAACCGAGAATTCGGGATCGGCTACGAGGCGTTGAGCAGCGCGGAGATCGCGACGGCGGAGCCGCATCTAAGGGGCAATTTTTCAGGCGCCCTGCGATGGCGCGACCCCTGGTCGGTGCTCGACCCGCACGGGCTGACGGCTGCCTATCGCCGTTACTTCGAGAGCATCGGCGGACGCGTGACGACGGGCGACGCCGTTTCGCTCGGCATGTCCGGATCCGCCTGGAGAATGGTGACGGCCGAGGGATCCATCGAGGCGGAAGATGTCGTCGTCGCACTCGGTCCCTGGGCCGACCTGGTGACGAAACGCTTCGGCTATGCCTTCCCGCTCGGGGTGAAGCGCGGCTATCACATGCACTATGCCGCCGAGGGCAATGCCGTCCTCAACAACTGGGCTGCAGACGCGGAGAGCGGCTATCTGCTCGCGCCGATGAGCCGCGGCATCCGGTTGACGACCGGCGCCGAGTTCGCACGGCGCGATGCGCCGAAGACACCGGTACAGCTTGACCGCGCCGAAGCGCTTGCCCGCGCCGCCTTCCCGCTTGGTGAACGGCTCGACCCCGAACCCTGGATGGGCGCCCGGCCCTGCACGCCGGACATGATGCCGATCATCGGCAAGGCACCGCGGCATAACGGCCTATGGTTCGCTTTCGGCCACGCCCATCATGGCCTTACGCTCGGCCCGGTAACCGGCCGCGTGCTTGCCGAACTCATCACCGGCGAGAAGCCGTTGATCGAC
>NZ_JAELTU010000351.1 GCF_016429015.1 Rhizobium sp. ASV20 | reverse complement strand
GCTTTGCGGCCTGGGCAAGGGCATAGCACTGACTGGAAAGATGGATGAGGAAAGCGTGGCGCGGGCCCTCGCGGCCCTGCATCGCTTCAAGGCGCTTTCCGATCAGGCCCGCGCGTCAACCATTTATGTACTGGCGACGGCCGCGGCCCGTGAGGCCAGCAATGGTCCGGCATTCATCCATCAGGCGGAAACGATCCTTCAGCGCAAGGTGCGCGTGCTTTCCGGCGAGGAAGAGGCGCGTTTCTCCGCACTCGGTATTATCAGCGGATTTTTCCATCCGGACGGTATTGCCGGCGACCTCGGCGGCGGGTCGCTGGAGTTGATCGACATCAAGGATCGCGAATTCGGCAAAGGCATCACCTTGCCGCTCGGCGGCTTGCGCCTGTCCGAATATGCCGGTGGCTCGATCGAGAAGGCGCGCAACTTCGCGCGCAAGCACGTCAAGACGGCCAAGCTGCTGAGCAAGGGCGAGGGCCGTACCTTCTATGCGGTTGGTGGCACGTGGCGAAACATCGCCAAGCTGCACATGGAAACACGCAAATATCCGCTGCACATGATGCAGGGCTATGAAGTGCAGCTCGACGAGATGGTGCGCTTTCTGGATCAGATCGTCGAATCCAAGGATTCGAAGGATCCGGCCTTGCAGGCTGTTTCCAAGCATCGCCGTCTGTTGCTGCCTTTTGGTGCGGTCGCCATGCGCGAAGTGCTGACGTCGATGAAGCCGTCCATCATCTCCTTTTCCGCACAGGGCGTGCGTGAGGGCTATCTCTATTCTTTGCTGACCGAAGCGGAGCGTCATAGCGATCCGCTGCTGGTGGCAGCAGGAGAGCTTGCCATCCTACGTGCGCGTTCGCCGGAGCATGCCCGCGAGCTTGCGGATTGGACCGGCCGGATGATGCCGTTCTTCGGGATCACCGAGACGGAA
This sequence comes from Rhizobium sp. ASV20, assembly GCF_016429015.1. Classification (GTDB taxonomy): domain Bacteria; phylum Pseudomonadota; class Alphaproteobacteria; order Rhizobiales; family Rhizobiaceae; genus Rhizobium. The sequence goes on along the minus strand of NZ_JAELTU010000351.1, from coordinate 1,485 downwards.
GAGGAAAGCCGCTATCGCCAGGCAGCATGTCTGCTCGCCGACATCAGCTGGCGTGCCCATCCGGACTATCGCGGCCTGCAGGCGCTGAATATCATCGCCCATACATCGTTCGTCGGCATCACCCATGCCGGCCGCGCTTTCGTGGCGCTCGCCAACTACTATCGCTTCGAAGGCCTGCATGATGACGGTGCGACCGAGCCGCTGGCAACGATCGCCACGCCGCTCTACATCGAGCGCGCCAAGCTCCTCGGCGGTTTGTTGCGGGTCGTCTATCTGTTCTCGGCGTCGATGCCGGGCATCGTGCGCAATCTGTCGTTCCGTCGCTCGACAAATCCGGATCTGGATCTCGAGTTTGTCGTTCCGGCCGAATATCACGATTTCGCCGGCGAAAGGCTGGACGGGCGCCTGCAGCAGCTCGGCAAGCTCACGAACCGCCGGCTGGCCTTCTGCTTCGAATAAATTTGTCTGCTCCTCGCGGAACTGAAACCTCTCCCCGCATCGCAGGGAGAGGCATTTTCGGTGTGGCCTACTTCGCGTTCAGGAAATCGCCAACTTCAAGCAGGCTGAATTCGTTATCATCGGCCTTGTCGACGGCGCGGCCTGCGGAGAAGGGAAGGTTGTTGTCGTTGCCGATGATGATGTGCGTGGCATCGACGCGATCGACATTCTCGATGGTGATGAACGGCATGTCGTAAAAGCCTTCGCCGCCGCCCTGGCGACGCTTGTGATCCGGATCCTCGATGCGCATCAGGTCGATATAGCCGATCTTGCGAACGGACTTGCCGACATTGGCGTCGCTGAACTCGATCTTGTAGACGCGCTTGAGCTCGGCTGGAGCCTCGAAGCAATCCGGTTTCGGCTGCTTGGGATCGGCGCAGGCCTTGTCCTTGGTGCCGGCGCCATTGTCGCGCTCGATGACGAGAGCCGTCGTCTCGTCAAGCATGTTGAAATCGCCGATGGCCAAGCCTTTGTCGGCGAAAGGATAGAGCCAGCTGCGGCCGGTCCAGCTCTTGGAAGCGACGTCGAATTCGATGACGCGAATGGCCGTCTTGCCGTCGACATTCTCCACCTGGCCGTCTTCCTTGTAGATCGGGCCCTCAAGCATGCCGTAGAGCTTGGAGCCATCCTTCGACATGGCAAGGCCCTCAAAGCCGCCCGAGCGCTTCAGATTGAAGGCGGGCATCTTCTGTGTCGGGTTGCCGGGCAGCTGCAGCAACGGGTTGTCGGGAGACAGGACCGGCTTGCCTTCGACCGTCGTGGCGAAAACGTCCGTCAGCTGGCCCTCGATGTCGAACTTCAGCAGGTAGGGGCCGAATTCCTCGCCGATCCAGAAGCCGTCGGCAACAGGCTGGATCGACTCGATGTCGAAATCGGCGCCGGTCAGATAGCGCTTGTCGGCGCCTTCCATAACGATTGGGAAGGGAGCCTTCTTGTTCGGGTCGGACAGGAACAGGTTCTTGACCACGTCGACCTTGCCGCTATCCC
>NZ_JAELTU010000350.1 GCF_016429015.1 Rhizobium sp. ASV20 | reverse complement strand
GTTCTGGGCGTTCTGTGCCGTCATGGGCCTGTCGTTGGCTTCTGTCTTCCTCGTCTTCACCGGCACGAGCATCGCACGCACCTTCTTCATCGCCGCGACCATGTTCGGCGCGACCAGCCTGTATGGCTACACGACGAAGCGTGACCTTTCCAACATCGGCTCGTTCCTGATGATGGGTCTGTTCGGTGTGATCATCGCCAGCATCGTCAATATCTTCCTTGGCTCCAGCGCCCTGCAGTTTGCCATCTCGGTCATCGGTATCGTCGTCTTCGTCGGCCTGACTGCCTGGGATACGCAGAACATCAAGGAACAGTATGCCGAGAACCATGATCAGGAATCGCAGCAGAAGCTTGCCGTCTTCGGTGCCCTGTCGCTCTACCTGAACTTCGTCAACATCTTCCAACTGCTGCTGAACCTCACCGGCGAACGGGAGTAAGTCTGAAATTGCCTGCTTGAGCATGATCTCAGCTAGAGGGCACTCCACGCCTTTGGTGATCATGTTCTGGGAATGCGTCTCCCTGGGGGCTTGTTGAGACGCATGACGCGCCTGCAGTATCTGCGCCGATACTGCAGGCGCTATTTTTTTGAGAAATGGGAAACCGGCTCAACGCCAACACCGGGGTTTCGCCACACCGCTGAAAAGCGGCGAGGCAGACTCGAGAAGGAGCCCGGTTTCGCAGCATCTTCGCCGCCGAGCGGCAAAGGGGAAAGGTGCCGGACTAAGAAGAGCACTCGTTAAAGAAAAGGCCCGGTAGCGCAGATCTGCAGCAACCGGGCCTTCAATCGTTTCGGGGTGTCAGGCCCTTCGTCCGTTAGGACAGGGCCATGATCTTACCACTCGGCAACGCTGCCGTCCTCATGGCGCCAGATCGGGTTGCGCCAGCGATGGCCTTCCTTGGCGCGCTCGATGACATAGGCCTCGTCCACTTCGATGCCGAGGCCCGGACCCTGCGGGATCGAGACGAAACCGTCGGCATAATGGAACACTTCCTTGTTGGAAATATAGTCGAGAATGTCGTTGCCCTTGTTGTAGTGGATGCCGAGGCTCTGCTCCTGAATGAAGGCATTGTAGCTGACAGCATCGACCTGCAGGCAGGCGGCAAGTGCGATGGGCCCAAGCGGGCAATGCGGCGCCAGCGCCACGTCATAGGCTTCGGCCATGGCCGCGATCTTGCGGCATTCGGTGATGCCGCCGGCATGGGAGAGATCGGGCTGGAGAATGTCGACATAGCCGTCCGACAGCACCGACTTGAAATCCCAGCGCGAATAGAGCCGTTCGCCAAGCGCAATCGGCGTCGAGCAATGATTGGCGATTTCCTTCAAGGCTTCGCGGTTTTCCGACAGTACCGGCTCTTCGATGAAAAGCAGCTTGTAGGGCTCGAGCTCCTTGGCGAGAACCTTGGCCATCGGCCGGTGGACGCGACCATGGAAATCGACGCCGATGCCGACATAGGGGCCGATCGCCTCACGGATGGTGGCGATGGTCTCGACTGCCTTTTCCACCTTGTCGTAGGTGTCGACGATCTGCATTTCCTCGCAGCCGTTGAGCTTGATGGCCTTGAAGCCGCGGGCAACGACCTCCTTGGCATTGTTGGCGACGTCGGACGGACGATCGCCGCCGATCCAGGAGTAAACCTTGATCTTGTCGCGCACCTGGCCGCCCAGCAGCGAATGGATCGGTTGGCCGAGTGCCTTGCCCTTGATGTCCCAGAGCGCCTGGTCGATGCCGGCAAGCGCCGACATGTGGACGGCGCCGCCGCGGTAAAAGCCACCGCGATACATGACATTCCAGTGATCCTCGATCAGGAACGGATCCTTGCCGATCAGGTAGTCCTCAAGCTCGTGGACGGCGGCCTGCACGGTCAGCGCGCGGCCTTCAACTACCGGCTCACCCCAGCCGACAATGCCTTCATCCGTCTCGATTTTCAGGAACAGCCACCGTGGCGGCACGATATAAGTCGTCAGTTTCGTGATCTTCATGGGATTGCTTCCACTTCGGCTTCGGATTGTATCAGCGGCGCGACGCCGCGGAGGTTGGGGGTTCTAGATTTGCTTTTCGCCCGGCCTCGAGCCCTCGTTCGACGGCAAGGTCACGGGCGGCGAGATCGAGCATGCGGTTGGCGCAGTCCCGGGCGGCGACACGGTCGCGCATGCGTAGCGCCTCCACCAATTGGCCGTGCACAACGATCGCCTCGTCGCGGCTCTGGGCAGCGACATTCGAGGCGTGCAGCGCGTATTTGAGGCCGGCATGCATGGCGCTCGACAGACGGCGGAACACCTGATTGTGGCTGGCGCTCAACAGCACCTTATGAAAGGTCACGTCGGCTTCGGTGAAGCTTTCGGGGTCGTCGCCGCTATCGCGCATCTGCCGCCAGGCATTGTCGAGATCGGCAATCTCCTGCGCGGTGGCCCGTTCCGCAGCATATTCGGCAGCAGCAGGCTCGATGG
>NZ_JAELTU010000349.1 GCF_016429015.1 Rhizobium sp. ASV20 | reverse complement strand
CTTCTGGACTGTCTCGGCCATACCGCTGGTCGGGTTGCGCGAGGAAGCGGAGGTATAAGCCTTCGCCGTAGCGGCATTGGCTGTATGGGCACCGGCATTTTCGGCGCGGACCAGTGCCAGCAGAATGCCGGAGCGGTCGGTAACAGCCGCAGCAACGTTATAGCCGTCAGCGGCGCAAGCCGAGACGGCCGCCTGGGCGAGATCAACCGCGAATGCAGTTCCGAGGCTGGTCTGCTTGACGGTGTTGTCCGCAAGGGCCGGAACGGCGGCCGCGGTGGCAAGGACGAGCGAAAGCAGGATGTTTTTCATGTCGGGGATCTCCAAGGCGTTATGTTTCCTGCAGGGAGATCTATCCGTCGCGGCGGCTTGCCGGAATTCGCACGGCCACGGAGACATATCGGTAGAATTACCGATATGCGGCAAGCCATATGCGCGTTTGCTCGGCCACCGCGGGCGTGCCGAGCTTCATGGCGATGCTCGCCCGATGGCTGTCCACGGTGCGGACGGATACGTCGAGCGTTGCTGCGATTTCCTTGCTGCCCAGGCCTTTCGAGACCAGTTCGATGACCTCGCGTTCGCGGGCTGTGAGCTGATCCAGCAACCGGCCGGTCTCCTGACGCGCCAGAAGTTCGGCAAGCTGCGCCTCGCAGGAAGCAATCGCCTCGATCAGCACATGCTCGTCGACGGGCTTGACGAGGAAGTCGGCCACTCCGGCCTTGAAGGCGCGACGACAAGCCTCGACGTCGCCGTGCCCCGTGATCATGATCGCCGGCCAGTCGATATTCATCTCCGCCAGTTTCTTCAGGAGCTGCAGCCCGCTGATTGCCGGCATGCGGAGATCGAGGATCAATATGCCAGGCTTGGCCTTGTCGAGATGGGCAAGCAGATGTGCCGCGTCCGGAAAGGTAGTGACACTCTTGCCATAGGTGGAAAGCAAGAGTGCGAGCGCTTCGCGCACGGAGGCATCGTCGTCGACGAGATAGATCATGCGGCCCCTCCGATTGGCAGGCGAATGGTAAAGCAGGCGCCGCCGTCGCTGTGCGCCTCGATGGTGCCGTCGACTTTTTCGATCAGCCGGACGCAAAGGGGCAGACCAAGGCCCATGCCATCTGGCTTGGTGGTGAAAAACGGCTCGAAAATGCGGTCGAGCAGCGCGGATTCAATCCCCCGCCCGTTGTCAGCAATGGCGATGACCGCCTGGCCGTTCTGCGGGCCAGCCTTGAGCATTATGCGCGCGTCCGGTTGACCGGCAACAGCATCGGCAGCATTGCGAATGAGGTTGTGGATGACCTGCTGAAACGAGATGACATCAATCGCTACGATACAAGGGCCCTCGGCAATGGCAACGTCGAGCGCGATCGCCTGTTGCGCCAAATCCGTCTCGACGAGGCGCAACGCGCCGTGCAGCGCCTCGGAGAGTGCCACTCTCTCGATCCGAGCCTCTGCGCCAGTGATATAGGCACGCATGCGGCCGAGGATATCGCCCGCCCGCTTCGCTTCGCGGATATTGGCATCCAGAGCCTGCTCAAGAATATCGGCGCGGTCCAAGGTCAGCGCACGCCGCGCCGCCTGACTTTGGCTCAGCATGGCGGCGACGGGCTGAGTAAGTTCATGGGCAATGCCTGACGCCATTTCGCCAAGCGCGTTGACGCGGCCGGCATGGGCGAGCCGTGTCTCCTGTTCCAGAAGCGTGGCGCGAAGCTCCTGTCGCCTCCTTTCCCGGCGCGCACTACGATATTGCACACCAAACCATACGGCTGCGGCGGACCCCAGCAACAAGGGAAACACGAGGCTGAGGGGAAAGAGCTCACCGAGACTGAAACCCTCGCTGATCGATAGATGCAGCGGCTGCCCGGGATTGCTGGCGGAAAGGCTGCTCTTCACGTCCACAATCGAGGCTTGGTCCGAAACTTTGCTAAAGAGTACGGTGTCGCCGAGCGACAGGCTGACCGAGTATCCAGGCGGGAGGCTCTCAGTGGCGAAGAGCGCCGCGGCGTCTATGCGCAGGCGCAGCAGTCGGCCGGCTTCGACGAGCTTATATATGTCGTAGGCGTGATGGTCCGGGATCGGCCGAACGGCCGTTTCTCCCGGCTTGCCAAGCTTCGGCAGGTCGCTGGTCGACAGATCCGCCTCCATCGCCGGCCCTTGGGGACCGCCATAGGCGATGACGTGAGCATTTACGCCGTCGATGCGGATCGTCGCGATATCGGTGACGCGGGGATAGAATGCGGTGATGGACGCGGCAAGTCCCTGCACGCCTGCCGACGGCTCGGTCGGCGACATGCGGATTACAGCGGCAAGCGCGGTCATATGGGCGTCGTGCTGTGCCAGCTTTTCGGCCAGAAAAGTATCCGTTCCTCGCGTCCAGTCGGAAAGCGCGGCAAGCCCGGATCTGTACTGAAAAGCCGCCAGCAGCGCGACGGCAAGCGCTGCTGTTGCCAGCCAGATCGGGAGAGATCCCAAAGGGATGAACC
>NZ_JAELTU010000034.1 GCF_016429015.1 Rhizobium sp. ASV20 | reverse complement strand
TCGCCGGAGGCGGTGCTTGACCGCATCCAGCAGGAAGCCGGGCATTTCGCCGCTCAGCTGAAGAGTGCCGAGGCCCGCGCGGCCTTTGAAGCCTTCATGAAGCGGTGAAGACTTACTTCTCCAGCACTGCGACCACCTCGACATGCGAGGTCCAAAGGAACTGGTCGATCGGCGTTACCTTGGTGATACGGTAACCGCCTTCGACCAGCAGCGCTAGATCGCGGGCGAACGTCAACGGATTGCAGGATACGGCGACGATCTTCTTGACCTGCGATCGCGCGAGTTCCTTGCACTGGAATTCGGCTCCCGCACGCGGCGGATCGAAGACTACGGCGTCGTAGACCTTCAGTTCCTGGGCCATCAAGGGCCGGCGGAAGAGGTCGCGGCGCTCGACGGTCACGGGCTTCAGGCCCTGGGTGTTACGCGCGGCGTGGTCCAGTGCGGCGAGCGGCTTGTCTTCGCTTTCCACCGCGTGCACGCGCCCGATACGCGCCAGACGAAGCGAGAAGGTGCCGCTGCCGGCGAAGAGATCGGCGATGCGCTTGGCCTTGCCGACATGGGTGGCTACCAGCTCGGCCATGGCGTCCTCGGCCTGCTTGGTCGCCTGCGTGAAGGCGCCTGGTGGTGGCGCGACCTGTACGCCGCCGAAATCGATCATCGGTTTTGCCGGCTCCACCAGAATTTCGCCGTTCAGCGAGACGCGGGCGATGCCGCGAAGCGCCAACACGGTTTCGACCGTGCTGCGGCGCTGCTTGTCGGAAAGCGACTTGATGCCGTCGACGGCCAGATCGAGGCCTGACAGGGTCTCCAGCACGGAAATGCGGAAAGCCTCGGCATTGGCGGCGATCGCGGTTGCGACCGCCCGGATCGCCTCCAGCCGTGCCATGATCCCCGCTGACGCGATGGGACATTCCTCGATTGCGACGATGTGATGGCTTTCTGCCTGATTGAAGCCGATCAGTGTGCTCTTTTCCGTCTTGCGCGCGGCGAAGACGACCTTGCGGCGCTCGCCGGGATGAGCCGCGACGATATCGTCAACCTCGGGCTCCAACCCCTTTGAGCGCAGCGCATCGACGACGAGCTGGCGTTTGAAGGCGCGGTAGGGCTGGTCGGAATAGTGCTGCAAGGTGCAGCCGCCGCATGTGCCGTTGACGCCATCCGGTCCGAAGTGACGACAGTGCGGCTCCCGGCGATCGGGCGAGGCCGTGGAGATCGACATTAACGTGCCCTGGCTCTTCACCCGTGCGATGGCGACATTTTCGCCCGGCAGTGTGAAGGGCACGTAGATCGGGCCATCTGCGCCCTGCGCTATGCCGTCGCCCTGACCACCGAGCTTCTGGATGGTGACGTTTTCAGTGCTCATGGCTTGATCCCTGCAAGAAGAAATTCGTGGTTGCCGTCACCACCCGCGATCGGCGAGTCGATGAGGCCTAGGCTACGCCAGCCCATGTCTTCGACAAACCAGCGCTCGAGTTCGGCGGCGACTGATGGAGCGGAGGAGGGGTCCTTCAGCAAGCCGCCCTTGCCGATCGCATCGCGACCTGCCTCGAATTGCGGCTTCACAAGAAGCGCCGCGCGCGCATCCGGCTCGGCAAGAGCGAGCGCCGGCGCTAGCGCCAGTTTCAGCGAGATGAAGGATACGTCGGACACGACGAACGAAATGGGTCGGCCAATATCCTCGGCTGTCAGGTTGCGGGCATTCAGCCCCTCGATGTTGGTCACGCGCGGATCGGCCGAAATGCGCGGATGCATCTGGCCATGCCCGACATCGATCGAGGTGACATGGGTCGCCCCGCGTTGCAGGAGGACCTCGGTAAAGCCGCCAGTCGATGCGCCGACGTCGAGACAGTTGCGCCCCTGCGGATCGAGGCCGAAATGATCCAGGGCCGCCACCAGTTTCAGGGCCGCGCGAGAGACATAATCCTGGGCTGGATCGTCGATGCCGATCGCAGCTTCTTCGGTAAAGAGTGCACCCGGCTTGGTCACGACTTTGCCGTCGACGGTCACTGTGCCGCGTTGGATGGCATCGCGCGCGCGGGAGCGGCTGGCGAAGAGCGAAAGTGTGACGAGAAGCTGATCGAGGCGTTGTGGTTCGGACATAGGCAGTCCATGCCGGTCAATGCCGTGCGTTGCAAGCCTTTTGTGCTGATCGTGGCGTTGACGGCGGATTGCGGCTGGCCTTAATTGAGCAAATCAGCGGCTGGGGAGCATCATGCGGAAAATCAGTGGCTATGCGGCGCTATTGGCGATGTTTGCTGCGCCAGCCTTGGCGAATGACACCATGGCTGAATTGCAGACCGGCGGTCTGACCTATGTCCGGACCGGCGATATCAGCATGGATCAGGAAAAGCTCTTCATTTCACCGGCCGAAGTGCGCGTCGATTATGTTTTCGAGAATACCTCGGACAGGGATGTCGAAAGCGTCATTGCGTTCCCCATGCCCGATATCAAGGGCGACGTTGACAGCATGGTCGACGCCGGCGATGTCGACGCGGATAATTTCCTTGGCTTCACCGTAACCCAGGACGGGAAGGCCATCGTCCCGACCCTGCAGCAACGCGTTACAGTCGCGGGGGTCGACATGACGGATGAGCTTAAGGCGCATGGTGTGCCCTTGCTGCCGCTCAGCAGGGCGGCGATGGACGCCGCGGCCAAGCTGCCCGTCGATGTCCTGGAGGACTGGACGGCCCGCGGTCTGATTACCGACGACGAATACGACAATGACGGCCAGGGCATGAAGCATCATCCGACGCCGATGTGGACGCTGCATACCACCTATTGGTGGCGCACCAAATTTCCGGCCAAGGCCAAGATCGCCGTCCAGCACCGCTACAAGCCAAGCGTCGGCGGCACCGTCGCCATCACCTTCGCCGGCGATGAAGATTATCAGACCCAGCAGCTGCAGACCTATCGCGGCAAATATTGCATCGACGAAGCGTTTCTGAAGACAGCAACCAAACTCGCAGCCGCAGCCGACAGGGGCGGCCGCACCTATACCGAAAGCTGGATCTCCTATGTGCTGACGACGGGCGCCAATTGGTCGGGGCCAATCAAACATTTCGAACTGACCGTCGATAAGGGCAGCCCGGAAAATTACATCAGCTTCTGCGGCAAGGATGTGAAAAAGACAGGCCCGACAACCTTCCAGATGACGGCGCAGGATTTCTACCCCGACCACGATCTCGATATCCTGATTCTCACGTCGACGCGGGTCAACTGAAGCGTTTCCGAGCGACGCGGAGGAGCCCCGGGGTGACTGCGAATCGCTCTGGCGGGGTGCTTTGTCAAAAGGCCTTAACCTGACGCGGGCATCAGCGCTTCGCTGATTTTCGACAGCCGGATTTGGTTTTGCACAGACTTTGCAAGATGCTCTCATGTCGCGCCTGTCTTATCTTGGCGCAGCCCTGCCATCTGAAGACGATGCGCCTTCCCTTGATAGGCAGGCCTTTCGGCGGGCAAGCTCGTTTTCCGCGAGCCCGGCAGACCGTTCTTTGGTCAAGATTTATTAAATATTTGATCGGCGGCAGGGTTGCTCTCGGTCGCGAACCGCCATTTCTATAGGCGCGGAATGATCGCCAAGGGAGATTCGAATGGGACAGCTCGTCCGAGTTCCGGCCAATGAAACACAAAGGCTTTTGGCCGTACGCTCCCTGAATGCTATTCACAGCAGTCCGACGCCAGAACTCGCCACCCTTGCCGAGCTGGCGAGAAGCGTGTTCGAAACCCCCTATGCCGCGATCAACATCATTGATGAGGATTGGCAGCGCATTGCAGGGCAGGCGGGTCTGAAGATTGCCGAGTGCTCGCGTGACATGTCGATCTGTACCCGGGTGGTATTCGACGACGAGCTATTGGTTATTCCCGATCTAGTCGATGATCCGGAACTGAAGGCTGCCCCCTTTGTGCTCGACGATCCATGCTTCCGCTTCTATGCCGGCGCGCCGGTCCGATTGGAAAACGGCCTGCCTGTCGGGGCGTTCTGCATTCTGGATCAGAAAGCAAGACGCTTTTCCGAGGGCGAGCAGCTTAGCCTCATGCAGTTTGCGCAGATCGCAAGTGCGCTCTTGCGTCTACAGAAGAGCAATCTGCTGATGGGCATCGCCGAAAACGGCTTGCGCACCGCCGCCATGACGGACCCGCTGACCAGCTTCTTCAATCGGTCGGCGCTGGAAGGCATCGTCGACGGAGCCTTGAGCGCGGCGATTTCTGCCGGCCGGAGCTTTGGCGTTCTCTACCTGGACATGGACGGCTTCAAGGCGATCAACGATCGCTTCGGTCACAATGTCGGCGACGAGGTGCTGTGCGAAGCGGCGTCGCGCATCCGATGCGTCATCCGCGCCGATGATATCGTCGTGCGTATGGGCGGCGACGAATTTGCCGTTTTCGTTCCCGACCTGCCGGAGGGAGGCTCGCTCGTTTCCCTGTCAGAGCGGTTGCTGGCCGCTTTCCGGGCACCTTTTCTGATAGATGGCGTCTCGATCTCCGCACGGCTGAGCATCGGTGCTGCCATTGCGCCACAGGATGGGACGACGCGAGCATCGCTGCTGCGCAACGTCGATGCCGCCCTCTATCAGGCAAAGGCCGCCGGCCGCGATCGTGTCGCAGTCTTCGGTTCCTGAGGATCGGAGCAAAGGCGGAGTGTGGTGAAACGCCAGTGCGGCTGTTTAACCAGCCGCTTCGACGATTCTGCCACGACCAAGTGCGTTGAACACGGTTTGGACGATGCCGGCTCGGTCTATGCCGGCCTTGGCGTTCATGACCTCTGGCTTGGCCTGTTCCATCCAGATATCGGGCATGACAAGCGTGCGGATCTTCAACCCGTTGTCGAGCAGGCCTTCGCTGGCGAGGAACTGCATGACCTGGCTGCCAAAGCCGCCAACCGAGCCTTCCTCGATGGTGATCAGCATTTCATGATGGGCGACCAACTGGCGGATGAGATCGTGATCGAGCGGCTTGGCGAAGCGGGCATCCGCGACTGTGGTCGACAGGCCGGCAGCATCGAGATCTTCAGCGGCAGCGAGGCTGTCGGCCAGGCGCGTACCGAAGGATAGCAGCGCGACCTTGGAACCCTGCTTGACGACCCGTCCCTTACCGATTTCCAGAATCTGTCCGCGTTCGGGCAATTCGATGCCGACACCTTCGCCGCGGGGATAACGGAAGGAGATCGGGCCGAGATCGTAGGCAGCGGCGGTGCGCACCATGTGCTTCAGTTCCGCCTCGTCGGCGGCCGCCATGACGACGAAACCTGGCAGCGTGGCCAGGAAGGCCGTATCGAAGGAACCCGCATGCGTCGGTCCGTCGGCGCCGACGAAACCGGCGCGGTCGATCGGGAAGCGTACCGGCAGCCCCTGGATCGCCACGTCGTGCACCACCTGGTCGTAGGCGCGCTGCAGGAAGGTGGAATAGAGGGCGGCGAAGGGCTTGTAGCCTTCCGCGGCAAGGCCGGCTGCAAAGGTGACGGCATGCTGCTCGGCAATGCCGACGTCGAAACAGCGCTTGGGGAAGAACTCCTGCAGCTTGTCGAGACCGGTGCCGTTCGGCATGGCGGCGGTAATGCCGACGATCTTGTCGTCGAGCGTTGCTTCCTGCACCAGAGCATCGGCAAAGACGCTGGTGTAGCTCGGCGCGTTCGGCTTCGCCTTGGCCTGCGTACCGGTGATGACATCGAACTTGTTGACGCCATGATATTTGTCGGCGGCAGCTTCGGCTGGCGGATAGCCCTTGCCCTTCTGCGTGACGACATGGATCAGCACGGGCCCCTGAGCATTGTCGCGAACATTGCGCAACACGGGCAGCAGATGTTCGAAGGAATGACCGTCGATCGGGCCGATATGGTAGAAGCCCATCTCCTCGAACATCGTCCCGCCGGTCACATAGCCCCGTGCGTGTTCGACTGCCCGCGTGATGGCGCGGTCGACCTTCTTGCCGAGATAGGCTGTCAGTTTCTTTCCAAAATCCCGAAAGCCCATATAGGTGCGGCCAGAGGCGAGGCGCGCGAGGTAAGCGCTCATCGCGCCCGTCGGCGGGGCAATGGACATGTCGTTGTCGTTGAGGATGACGATCAGTCGCGCATCGAGCGCGCCGGCATTGTTGAGAGCCTCATAGGCCATGCCGGCTGACATCGCACCGTCGCCGATGACGGCGATGACGCGTCGGTCGGTCTTGTCGAGCTCGGCGGCAACCGCCATGCCGAGACCGGCGGAAATGGATGTCGAGGAATGCGCGGCGCCGAAGGGGTCGTATTCGCTCTCGGCCCGGCGCGTGAAGCCGGAAAGTCCGTCTTCCTGACGCAATGTGCGAATGCGGTCGCGACGCCCGGTCAGGATCTTGTGCGGATAACACTGGTGCCCGACATCGAAGATCAGGCGATCGTCCGGCGTGTTGAAGACGCTGTGAATGGCGATGGTGAGTTCGACGACGCCGAGACCGGCGCCGAGATGCCCGCCCGTGCGAGAAACCGCATCGATCATCTCGTCGCGGACTTCGCGTGCGAGCTGCGGCAAATCCCGATCTTCCAGCTTCCGCAGATCGGAAGGATACTGGACCTGATCGAGCAGGGGCGTCTGTGGCATTTGTGTCAAGGCGGAAGCCTCTTTCTTGCTATTCTTGGGCGGCGGTCCGCCTTTACGTCAAAACAAATTGCGACAAAAGGCGCCGAATTCAAGGTGATCCCGAACACGAAACATGTGGGATTGTCATGAACCCGTCAGCCTTCCGGCAGAGGGATGAATTCTTCTTCGTCGCCCGGCACGATGTCGAAGCGGCCTGTGCGCCATTCTTCCTTGGCTTTTTCGATCCGCTCTTTGGAAGACGACACGAAATTCCACCAGATATAGCGCTTCGAATTGAGCGCCGCACCACCAAAAAGCATGATGTGGCAGCCTTTTTCTGCAGCTTCCAGTGTTATGGCATCGCCTGGACGGAAAACGAGGAGTTGATCCTGCTCGAAGCGATCGCCGGCAACGACGAGCGAGCCGGAGAGGATATAGACGGCCCGTTCCTCATGTGCAGCACCGAATGGACACTTCGAGCCCGCCTGCAGCTGAAGATCGACATAGAGGGTATCGGAGAAGGATTTTACCGGCGAGGAAAGGCCCTCGAAGCTACCGATTACCACACGCCCGGTGACGCCGCCGTCGGCAATCTCGGGCAGATCGTCTTTCTCCGTGTGGGCGAAGGCGGGGTCGATCTCCTCCTTGTCGTCGGGCAGCGCAAGCCAGGTCTGCAGGCCGGACATCGCAAACGGATGGTCGCGCAGGTTCTCCGGCGTGCGCTCCGAATGTACGATGCCACGCCCCGCTGTCATCAGATTGACGTCGCCCGGACGGATGACCTTGGCCGTGCCGAGGCTGTCGAGATGGCGGATCTCGCCGTCGAACAGGTAAGTGACCGTGGAAAGGCCGATATGCGGATGCGGACGCACGTCAAGCGCTTCGCCGGGCCGCAGGATGGCCGGACCCATGCGATCGAAGAAGATGAACGGCCCCACCAGCCTTCGCCGGCTGCTCGGAAGCGCGCGCCGTACGGAAAACCCGCCGAGGTCGCTGGTGCGTGGAATGATGAGATTTTCGATCGCGTCGCAGGCGAAGGCGTCACCTGCCTGAGGATCGTTGCCTGGGAAGAAAGACATATCGGGTCTCCTTTCGGTTGATGCTCAACCTACCGGGAATGTCGGGCAAACTCAAATTTTCCCGCTTGTCTTACTGCCCGTCCAGCGGCTCCACGCCCTGCGGCTTGCCGGCGCGGTCGAGCCTGATCTTTTCGATACGGTTCTCGGCAGCCGAGAGCAGCGCCTCGCAATGCTTCTTCAGCGCTTCGCCGCGCTCGTAGATGGAGATGGATTCGTCCAGTGCCACATCGCCGCGTTCGAGCCGCGCAACGATGCTCTCGAGCTCCGCCACGGCCTTCTCGAAGGAATAGCCCGAAACATCTACCTTGGCGTTCTCGCTCATCGTCAACCCTTCATCATGCGCAGAATATGCATCCCCGCCGACTCGGCGAGGCCTTCCAGATCATAGCCGCCTTCGAGCAGGCTGACGACCCGATTGTTCGCGCTGCGGTCTGCGACTTCAAGCAGCCGTCCCGTCGCCCAATCGAAATCCTCGCCGGTGAGGTTCAATTGCGCCAGCGGATCGCGGTGATGGGCGTCGAAGCCGGCCGAAATGATGATGAGGTCGGGGCGGAAATCATAGAGCGCCGGCAACACACGCGACTTGAAAGCTTCGCGGAAATGGTCGCCGCCGGTGTTGGGGGAAAGCGGCGCATTGACGATGGTGTTGTGCGCGCCGCGATCGTCTTTCTTGCCGGTACCCGGGTAGAGCGGCATCTGGTGGGTCGAGCAGAAGAGCACGGACGGATCATCCCAGAAAATGTCCTGCGTGCCGTTGCCGTGGTGGACGTCCCAATCGACGATGGCGACGCGCTCGGCGCCATGGGCCTTTTGTGCATGACGAGCCGCGATCGCCGCATTGTTGAAGAAGCAGAAGCCCATCGCCGTGGATTTTTCGGCATGGTGGCCTGGCGGCCGGGCTGCGACGAAGACATTGTCCGCTGCACCCGTGAACACGTCGTCGACCGCCGCAATGGCGCCGCCGACACCGTGCATGATCGCCTGCAACGTCTTCGGGCTTGCGTAGGTATCGGCCTCGATTTGGCGGATCTCTCCATCGTCGCCTTTGTCCGGCATCGAGCGCAGGACGAATTCCAGGTGCTCTTCAGGGTGTGCGAGCAGGATCGCTTCCTCAGGAGCGGGCGGCGCCTTGCGCCGGTCCAGCCGCTCGAAATTCGGATGTTCAAGCGCGATGTTCAGCGACCGCAGCCTGTCGGGGCGCTCCGGGTGACCGGGCGGGACAATATGTTCAAGAAAGATCGGGTGTTCGTAAAGACGTGTGCTCATTGGGCCAATCTATATAGGAGGTGTGACGCCTATTACAGGACATGGGCAATGTCACTACGATGTCAACAATCCATCTTAACCACTTTGGAGGGGCGCCCGTTTACTTATCAAGGGGCGGTGTTAAGCTTTCATTAAGGTCAGTATGGCGTTGGCCAGGGTTGTTGCGTGATGATCAGTATAGAACGATCCGATGTCATCGAGGTAAGGGTGCCGCCGCGCGACGTCGACCGGCATGGGCACATGTTCATCGCCTCCTACATATCGCAGGCGGAGACGGCGCTTTCGAATTTCTGGCGCACGCGCCCCCTGGTCGATGATGAGCCCATCTATATCGCCAGAAAAGCATCCTGTTCGCTGCACAGAGCCCTTCGCTACGATGATCTTGCGCGTTTCTCTGTGAGCGTCAACAAGATCGGCGGAAAGTCGATCGGCTTCGTCGTTGCCGTCGAAACCGGCAACGAACTGGCGGCAGAGGTGGAAATTCTCTGGCTCGCGGTTCACGGTGAAGAGCACGAACCGGTTCAACTGCCGGAAGACACCCGCGATTGGCTCTACAAGTATCTCACCTGAGCGGGGCTTAGCTCCGTTGTGGTAAAAGCGGATAACCGGCCATCACGGCGCGGCCAACGAGTGCTGCCACGGCCGCCTTGACGATGTCGCCCGGCACAAAGCCCATGGAGCCGAGAAACGCTGTGCTGAAGCTGATATTCGCCGCGATTGCCACCCAGGCAATCCCGAAGGCATAGAGTACCACGACGCCGCCGATGACGGCCGCGATGAAGAAGCTGATGCCCTGGTTAAGGCTGCTTTGCTCCGGTTTCACCAGCCGCTCCGAGATATAGCCCGTCACGAAGGCGGCGAATATCCAGCCGACAAAGAACCCGGCCACCGGCGTTGCGAAATAGGAAAGACCGCCGCGGCCTCCGGATAGCACCGGCAGGCCGATGACGATCAGCAGGCCGACGATTAGGACCGCGATCGTGCCGCGCTTGGCACCAAGAACGACACCGGCGAGCATGACGCCGAGCGATTGCGCGGTGATCGGCACGGGAATGATGCCGATCGGGATCGGCGGCAGCAGGCCGAGCGCAACTATGATGGCGGCAAAAAGCGCCGAAAGGACGAGGTCACGCGTGTTCATGGCGGCTCCTTGCGAAACAGATCTATGCTCATTGCCGTCGAATGCCGCGCGCGTCAATCGCCGCGGCGATATTGTCCGCATCACGCAAGGTCAGGATGATCAGCGGTGCAAGGGTCGTTACCAGGCGTATCTTGATCCCGCGCGCCTGGTGCGCCTCGCGTATGGCCTGATAGCGGTCGAGAATTTCAGGCACGAAGCGGATCACAAGCCCGACGGCAAGCCCGATGTCGGCGGCTTTTAGCAGGCTCACCTTCTCGACTGGCCTGGCAAGAGCGGTAATCTCGTCGATGAACGCGGCCATCGATGTGGTCGCCGTCACCGTGGCGGCAAAGAGAGCCAGTGCCGTCAATCTGAGTGCTGTGGCGATTGCAGCGTTCAGCGGGCCGACCAGTGCGGCAAAGACCGCCAGCACGGCAATCGAGATCAGGATCGGTCGCAGCCGCTTCAACCCATCCTTGATAGAAAGGCCCGTGCTGAAATAAAGCGCGGCACCGACAAGGT
The DNA here is from genome assembly GCF_016429015.1 of Rhizobium sp. ASV20. Lineage (GTDB taxonomy): Bacteria > Pseudomonadota > Alphaproteobacteria > Rhizobiales > Rhizobiaceae > Rhizobium. The sequence goes on along the minus strand of NZ_JAELTU010000034.1, from coordinate 41,383 downwards.
TTGCGCCGGCAAGCAGCGGGGCGGACTGCGTCAGGAAGAGCAGGGCGCCAAGAGCGGCCAACGCCAGGAGCTTCACGCGCGGCGACAGCCGGTGCAGCCATGTGTCGACGTCCACATGCAGCGTCTGCATCAGGCCGCTATCTCCTTGTAGCGGGCGATTGCCTCTGCTGCCGAAGTATCGGCGACCAATCGGCCTTGATCGAACACCAGCACCCGCTCGAAATCTTCCAGCAGCGGTAGATCGTGGCTGATGACGATGACATTCTCCGGCAGCGTTGCCATGGTTTTCTGTACGAGCGCCCGGTTTCTGAGATCGAGCTGGTTGGTCGGCTCGTCGAGTATGAGAATATCGGGGCCGGTGACCAGCACAGAGCAGAGGGCCGCCATCTGTAGCTCGCCGCCCGAAAGCTCGTGCGCGCGCCGCGCCGCCAGATGGCGAACGCCGAAGCGATCGAGAATGCCGTCCACCGCCACCTCGATCTGTGCCTTGTCGTATCCGCGCGCCTTCAGCCCGTAAGCGATATCGTCGCGCACGATCGGCAGAATGATCTGGTTCTGCGGCGACTGGAAGATATAGCCGACCTTTCCGAGCACTTCGCTGGCGTCGCCAACCGTGTCTAGCCCATCGACAACGATACGTCCGGTCGTCGGCTTGACGAGCCCGTTGATTAGCCGTGCGAAAGTCGTCTTGCCGGAACCGTTGAGGCCGATCACGCCGATGCGGCGCTCCTGAAGCGCCAGGCTCAGCGGAACCAGCGCGGTGCGCAAGCCATAATCGACGCCGGCATTTTCGAAGCGGATGTCCAAGCGGCTTCCCTATTCAGTCGTATGATCGCGGAGCTATAGCGCATTGCATCGAATTATCAAATCGGCGCTCTTTGAAAGCATGGGAATTTATGCCTATGATCCGCCCATGACGAATCTGCTTTCGAATCGTGACGCCCGCCGCGTGTTTCTTGCCAAGCAGGGACTCGCCAACCCACCGAACCGCGCCTTGACCAAGGCGGGTTTGCTGCAGCTCATCCACGATATCGGCTTCGTGCAGGTCGATAGCATCGGCACCGTCGAGCGAGCCCATCATCAAATCCTGTTTTCACGCAACCAGACATATCGGCGTGAGCATCTGACCGAACTTTTGGAAAAGGATGGCGCGCTCTTCGAGAACTGGACGCATGATGCCTCTATCCTGCCGAGCGCCTTTTACGTCTACTGGAAGCATCGCTTCCGCCGCGAGGACGCTGCGATCATCGAGCGTTGGCGAAAATGGCGAGGGGAGGGATTCGAAGCCGCCTTCGACGAAACCTACGAACGCGTGCTGAAGAATGGCGCGATCACCGCCCGCGAGGTCAAAGCGGAAGATCACGTCTCCGGCGGCTGGTGGAACTGGCATCCGAACAAGACGGCACTCGAATATTTCTGGCGTACCGGCAAGTTCGCCATCGCCGGCCGCACCAATTTCCAGAAGGTCTATGATCTCGTCGAACGTGTTCTTCCAAGCCATTTTCACGAGCCGGAAGTGGAGCATGACGAATTCGTCGATTGGGCCTGCCGCAGCGCGCTGCAGCGGCTTGGCTTTGCCACCTCGGGCGAAATCGCTGCCTTCTGGGATCTGGTGACGCCGCTTGAGGCCAAGAGCTGGGTCGAGGCGCATCGTGATGAGCTGACTGATGTGCTGATCGAGCCCGTCGGCGGCGGAAAGCCGCGCCCGTCCTATGCCTTCCAAGATTTCCACGAAACACTCGATAGTCATCCGGAAGCACCGGCGCGCATTCGCGTCCTGAGCCCGTTCGATCCGACATTGCGGGATCGCAATCGCACCGAACGTCTGTTTGGCTTCTTTTACCGCATCGAGATTTTCGTGCCCGAACCCAAGCGCGAATATGGCTATTATGTCTTCCCGTTGCTTGAGGGAGACCGGCTGATCGGACGGATCGACATGAAGGCAGACCGCAAGGCAAGCACACTCGACGTCAAGCGCTTGTGGTTGGAGCCGGGTGTCAAGGCTGCCGCCGGCCGGCTGGAGAAGCTGGAAGCGGAACTGGAGCGCGTCGCCCGCTTCACCGGCGTCGAGAAGGTCGTCTTTCTCGACGGTTGGCGGGGCGCGTAAGGCGTTTGCTTCATTGGCTCGCGAGAGCGTGTCGGAAGGAGGAGGGCCTATTGTCGTCGCCAGTTCTTGAGGGCCGCAATGTCAGGCTCCGTCCGACACGTGGCGAAGATGCCGATGTGCGCTTCTCCCTGGGCACGAATGCCCAGATCTCAGAGATGTATGGCGTCGATGAGGACGACGTCAAACCGATGACCCGCGAGGGCGCGGCCCGATGGGTGCAATGGCTCTCCGAACGTCCGCATACATGGGTCATCGAGATCGAGGGCACCTTCGCCGGCGAAATCAGATTGGACAACGTCAACTTGCAGGACAGGCGTGCGACGATGGCGATCGGCATCAGCAATCCCTCCTTGCTTGACAAGGGGTTCGGCACCGAGGCGATCATGCTTCTCCTGCGCCATGCCTTCATAGAGATGAAGCTGCATCGCATCAGTATACGTGTGCTCGCTTACAACAAGCGCGCCATCCGTGCCTATGAGAAATGCGGCTTCACTGTCGAAGGAAGAGAGCGAGAGACGGCTTACGTCAAAGGCAGCTGGCACGACGACATCATGATGGGCCTGCTGGACCGGGAGTTCCTTGCACGCGATACTGTCCAGTCATCGGATGTAGAATGACACTGACGGTGACCCGTTGCGATTGCGGTTAATCGCAACGGATGAGATGCGGCAGCAAGAGTCGATCAGCAGATTTCCGTCTTCGCAATCTTGATGCCGAAGCCTTCGAGGCCGACATAGTGTCGTTCGCGGCTGGTGAGCAGCTTGATCGAGCTGACGCCGAGATCCTTCAGGATCTGGGCGCCGAGGCCGATCTCAAGCCATTCATTGTCGCGTGCCTGCGCTTCGGCGTGGCTTTCGCGCTCCGCCTGACGCGTCTTGCGGTTGCTGTCGGAATGCCCGACGCCAACGGAGCCCTCGCGCAGATAGACGATGATGCCTCGACCCTCTTCGGAGATCTTCTTCATGTAAAAATCGACGGGCCGGCGCTTGCCGAAAATATCCTCGGCAACGATTTCCGGATGCAGACGCACCGGAATGTCGATGCCGTCGCGGATGTCGCCGAAAACAACGGCGAGGTGCTGCATCGGATCCCATGGAAGAGAATAGGTATGGGCACGTGCCTTGCCGAACGGCGTGTCGATATCAAAACTGGCGCCGAGCTCGATCAGCGTTTCCTTGCGCTGGCGATAGGCGATGAGGTCGGCGACGGAGACCATCTTCAGCCCGTGCTGCTCGGCAAAACCGGCTACCTGCGGGCCGCGCATCACCGTGCCATCGTCATTGACGAGTTCGCTGATGACGCCGATCGGCGGCAGGCCGGCAAGCTTGCAGAGATCGACTGCGGCTTCGGTATGGCCGGAGCGCATCAGCACGCCGCCTTCGCGTGAAATCAGCGGGAAGATATGGCCGGGGCGGACGAAGTCGGCGGGGCCGACATTCGGATTGGCGAGGTTGCGCACCGTCAGCGTCCGGTCGTCGGCGGAAATGCCCGTGGTCGTACCATGCTTGAAGTCGACGGAAACGGTAAAGGCGGTCGTGTGAGCGGAATCGTTTTCCGCGACCATCGCATTGAGGTTCAGACGCTTGGCTTCCTCGCGCGGCATCGGCGTGCAGACGATGCCGGATGTATGGCGAACGATGAAGGCCATTTTCTCGGGCGTGCAGTGAACCGCAGCGACGATCAGGTCACCCTCGTTCTCGCGATCGTTGTCGTCCATGACAACGACGATTTCGCCGGCCTCGAAAGCCCGGATGGCATCGACAACACGCTTCTGGTCGTAAGGCATCAAGAAATCCCTATCTCTGCCGGCCCGTCTGGCCGCGATCTCTCAAATAATGATCGGCAATGGCGCAAGCAACCATCGCTTCGCCGATCGGTACGGCACGAATGCCGACGCATGGATCATGGCGGCCCTTGGTGCGCAGGTCGACATTGTTGCCGTCCGCATCGATCGACTGGCGTTCCGTCAGGATCGAGGAGGTCGGCTTGATGGCGAAGCGGGCGACGACAGGCTCGCCGGTGGAAATACCGCCCAGAATGCCGCCGGCATGGTTGGACAGGAAAATGCGCTTGCCGTCGTTGCCCATGCGCATCTCGTCGGCATTCTCCTCGCCGGTCAGTTCGGCCGATGCGAAGCCTTCGCCGATCTCGACGCCCTTGACCGCATTGATCGACATCAAAAGCGAGGCGATGTCCTGATCGAGCTTGCCATAGATCGGCGCGCCAAGCCCTTCAGGCACACCTTCGGCCACGACTTCGACGACTGCGCCGATGGAGGAGCCGGCCTTGCGGATGCCGTCGAGATAGTCTTCCCACACAGGCACGATTTCGGGATCGGGAGCGAAGAACGGGTTCTGGTCCACCTGCGCCCAATCCCAGTTGGCGCGGTTGATCTTGTGTTTGCCAATCTGTACCAGCGCCCCGCGGATCGTGACGCCGGGCACGACGAGACGGGCAATGCCGCCGGCAGCGACGCGTGCGGCCGTCTCGCGCGCAGACGAGCGTCCACCGCCGCGATAGTCACGAATGCCGTATTTGACGTCATAGGTATAATCGGCATGGCCGGGGCGGTAGCGCCGCGCGATCTCGCCGTAATCCTTCGAGCGCTGGTCGGTGTTTTCAATCAGCATCGAGATCGGCGTTCCCGTCGAGATCATCGTCTCGCCGTCCTCGTCGAACATCACGCCCGACAATACCTTGACGAGATCGTCCTCACGTCGCTGCGTGACGAAGCGCGACTGGCCCGGTTTGCGCTTGTCGAGCCAGGCTTGAAGCTCCCCAAGCTTGAAACGGAGGCCGGGAGGGCAGCCATCAACGACGCAGCCGAGCGCCGGCCCGTGGCTTTCGCCCCAGGTGGTGACGCGGAAAAGGTGACCGAAAGTATTGTGCGACATGGAAAACGACCGGATTGGTGCGGCCTGACGAACAGACCGCGTCTTCTCTCTTGCAATTGCGGCACACTCATAGAGCATGACGTCGAAAAGTGTAAGCGGTTTTCGGGCGACATCATTCTCTAGCCGTTTGGCTCCAGTGCCAGATGATCGGGGCCGGTTTGGCCTCGATCGTCCGGCGGCTCCAAAAAGCCGGCAAGACGAAATCTATCTTTCCGTCATCGCGGAGGCGGTTTTCGGCCAAGTCTTGCCTTCGCCATCGGTATGGTAAACAAAGATTAATCCAGATTGTGGATTGTGACAGTGCATTCACCAATTGGGCGGGCGAAGCCATCATTGAGGGCAACTTCCGCCATATTCGAAGTGTTATCTGCGCCGCATAAGAAATCACAAGTAAATCGACTTGAAGGGTAACGACCATGCGCTTTTTCGTAGCGACGCTTTTGGCCACGGCAAGCCTGCTTGCTCCCGTCGCAGCTTTTGCCGAAAGCGCTGATGTCGAGTCCACGATCAAGAAGGTCGATACCCAGAATTTCAGCATCACGCTGGACGATGGCAAGAACTATCAGGTGCCCGAGGATTTCGACTTCAGCGGCCTGAAGGCTGGCGTCAAGGTCGTCGTCTTCTACACGGAAGTCGACGGCAAGCGCGTCGTCAACGATCTCGACATCGTCCAGTAATTGTTGGTGCCGCCAGATAGCTGGCGGCTCATGAGCGCGTTCGCACTCTGCCGACGTGTAGTTCACACAATTCCGGGCGCAAAATGCCGCCGACCCTACCGGAATTGCCCTAGATCCAGCCTATAATCTTCATTTCCGGATCGACTTTCAGAATCTGATCCTGATGGATCGGAATTTCGGCCGCTTCTTCCTTTTCGACATCGCCGATCAGACGGAAGAGCGTACGGATGACGCCGCCATGCGTGACGCAGACGGTCGGTTCGGTGACGGATGCCAGCCATGAGCCGACGCGCCAGGAAAGGATTTCATAGCTTTCCGCATCGTCGCCCGGTGGAATGAAATCCCATTTATGCGCCTTGCGCTCCGCAAGCCGGTCGGGTTCCGTTGCCTTCAGTTCCTTGAGGGTAAAGCCTTCCCACGCGCCGAAGGATACTTCGACCAGCCTGTCGTCGGTGCGATAGTTTTTGGGAGGCATGCCCATGGCGCCGCGAACGATCTCCATCGTTTCGCGCGTACGCCGCAACGGGCTTGCGACGAAATCGAATGGCCGGTTCTCGAATGCCAGGATTTCGCCGAGGTCGACGCCGTTCTGCCGCGCCTGTTCGCGGCCGATGGCATTGAGGTCGATGTCCTTCTGCCCCTGCAGACGGCGCTCGGCATTCCAGTCGGTCTGACCGTGACGGATCACATAGAGGATTGGCGACACGGTCAGTCTTCCTGTTGATCAGTCCTTCGCGACGGAAATGTCAGGTGCGTCCACAGCCTTCATGCCGACCGTATGGTAGCCGGAATCGACGTGGTGGATTTCGCCTGTGACGGCCGTCGACAGATCGGACAGCAGATAGAGGGCCGAGTTGCCGACTTCGTCGATCGTGACTGTCCGCTTCAGCGGGGCGTTGTATTCGTTCCACTTCAGAATGTAGCGGAAATCGCCGATGCCGGAGGCTGCGAGCGTCTTGATCGGACCTGCCGAAATCGCATTCACGCGAATACCGCGGTTGCCGAGGTCGACGGCGAGATAGCGCACGCTTGCTTCCAGAGCAGCCTTCGCGACACCCATGACGTTGTAATGCGGCATGACCTTCTCCGCACCGTAATAGGTGAGGGTGATCATCGAGCCGCCATCATTCATGATTCGCTCGGCGCGCTGTGCAACTGCCGTGAAGGAATAGACGGAGATGTCCATCGTCTTCGTGAAGTTGTCACGGCTCGTATCGAGGTAGCGGCCGGTCAGCTCGTCCTTGTCGGAGAACGCGATGGCATGCACGACGAAGTCGATCTTGCCCCACTTCGCTTCCAGCGTATCGATGACGGCATCGATCGTTGCCGGTTCGGTGACGTCGCAATGGCCGGCCATGAAGGCGCCGAGTTCCTGAGCGAGCGGCTCGACACGCTTCTTCAGAGCGTCGCCCTGCCACGTCAATGCGATCTCGGCTCCGGCATCCGAACAGGCCTTGGCAATACCCCACGCTATCGAACGGTTGTTTGCTACGCCGAGGATGACGCCGCGCTTGCCTGCCATGAGGCCAGTGGATTGAGCCATAGTCTGCTCCCTTGAACTTTCGAATGACCCTGCCTATGGCATAGGCCGTTCCCCTGTTCAAGCATCGTAAAGATCATCAACTGTTAGGGATCGTAACAAAGGGTGCTGTTGTCACCAAAATTTCACAGGAAAAGTCCTTCGCGCATGCTGCGCATCAGGTCTGTGATCTTGTCGTCCGGTTTCTCCCACAGCATTAGCCGCAATTCGACGATAAGATCGCCCTTGCCGCCGTTGCCGTCGGGCAATCCTTCGCCCGGAATGCGGACGATCTGATCCGAACCGGACCAGGCCGGAACCGTAAGCTTGAGCGGACCGTTCAGCCCTTCGACCGTCGTTTCGCAACCGAGAACGGCATTCTCTATCGTTACGGGCAGAGTAGTGCGGATATTATGGCCGTCGGGCGTGAAGCGGGCATCCGTCGAGAGGTGGATGGTCACGGCGACGTCGCCGCGCAACATTCCCGGCAGTTTCAATCCCTGGCTCTTCAGATGGAGTACCTGGCCATTGCCGATATCCGTCGTTGCCTGGAAGCGTGCCTCGCGACCGTCGGACAGAGGGACGGTGATCCAGCGAGACGTCAGCATGTCGTCAAGCGTCACGGTCGCTTCCGCCGCCACCTCGGGCGTCTTTTCCGGCGGCTTGTCCTGAACGTTGCTACCGGTGATGCGGCGCACGAGCGAACTCAAAATGCCGAAAGCGGAACGGGAACCGCCAGAGCCGGTCCCTGTTGCCAGCAATTCTTCTTCCACTTGGATATCTTCTGCGGCGGCGGGATTTGCTTCCTGCGGCTTGCTGGCCTGCTGCGCAATGGTCTCGGCGGTGGCCCGTTCCTGCTGCGTGCTGCGACCGGCCTTGGCGCCGAAAATGCGCTCCACCATATCCTCGGGCGACTCGTTCGGAGCCGTCTGCTGGCTGGCGGCGGCGGATGCAGCTGCCTTGCGAGCGGTTGCCCGGGCGAGTTCTTCCATCACTTTTTCCGCGTTGGCGCGCGCCGCTTTGGCCCGCTCGGCCGTTTCGCGCGCTGCCTGGCGCTGCTGAATGATCGTCTGTTCCGTGCTTTGGCCCTTCGCTTCGGCCATGCGGGCAATCTGATCGTAGCGGCTACGCTTCTGCGGATCTTTCAGTGTCTCATACGCCCGGCCTATTTCGGCAAAGCGCTCGTTGGCGGTCGGATCGCTCATGTTGTGATCGGGGTGGGCCGTTTTGGCGAGACTGCGCCACGCGGATTTGATTTCGTCCGCTCCGGCATCCCGCTTTACGCCCAGCACCTTGTAAGGATCACGCATCTTTCCCGCCGCTGCCTCTTGAGTGTGCCCGGCCCCGTGGGAGCACCTCTCAAACAAATGAATCCATCGATCTCGCTTCGCCGGCTTGCGTCCTGGGGGAAGCAAGGTCGATGCGCGTATGGGATGATCCTGCGGGAAAAGTTGCTAATCAGGCGTTACGCCGCATGGGGGCCGGCAAAGGGCATTTCGCGGAATGGTTAGCCGATTGCTAATGTCGGATGCTGGGTATTGATATGACACGTGCACTGTCCGAGTTACAAAACCCGGTTGCATCATCTGTGGAAAATTTTGGGAGTGCTGCGATCAGCCGGCTTGCTGGAAACTCAGCAATTGCCATTCGCCCAATCCGACAAGGCAGGTTCTGCCGGAAAAGTTGGCAATGCCCTCATAGGAATGGCGTGTCGTGCGAAACTGGCGGCAAACTACGCCAGAGCCGTTGCTCTCCACAATTGTATCTATGACGCCGGCGCTGCCGGTGGAGGCGTTGGCCCAGGGAATAGACTGACCGTTGAGTTTGTGAAGATCCGCAGAAGTTACGGCGTTGCGCACGGTCGCTTCATCGGAGATACTGTCGGTGGTCACGGGAGCGGCCGGCACAGTGCCGGTTGAAACACTACGATCCACCTTCGCCGAGCTCAGATAGTCCATGCCGCCGCCAACGCAGCCGCCAAGGGCGAAAAGGGAGGCGAGGGCGAGCGCCATCGTCGCGTCTTTTGCAAGCTTGCGCTTTGTATGAACGGTCGACTTTGCTATGACTTCCACCCGGATGTTTCGACCGACCTGAGAGGCCGGCTGTTTCTTGGAATTGCGGAGTATTTAAACTAATATGTCGGAAAACGAGTTAACAAGCGGTGACTTCACCGAACAGAACGAACCCTTCACTCTTTTTGCAGCATGGTTGCGCGAGGCGGAGACCACTGAACCCAATGATCCGAATGCGGTCGCTTTGGCAACGGTGGATAAGGATGGTTTGCCAAACGTCCGCATGGTCCTTCTGAAGGGGTTCGATAGCGACGGATTCGTATTCTATACGAATTTCGAAAGCCAGAAAGGCCAAGAAATTCTTTCCCAGAAGAAAGCAGCCATGTGTTTCCACTGGAAGTCGCTGCGCCGTCAGGTGCGCCTGCGCGGCTTGGTTGAGGTGGTCACCGACAAGGAAGCGGACGAGTACTATAAGACGCGAGCGCGGGGTAGCCGCATCGGTGCGTGGGCCTCGAAGCAGTCTCGTCCGCTCGAAGGCCGGTTTGCGCTGGAGAAGGCGGTTGCCGAATATACGGCACGTTATGCCATCGGTGACATTCCGCGCCCGCCGCACTGGTCCGGCTTCCGTATTCGCCCACTGTCGATCGAGTTCTGGCACGATCGACAGTTCCGACTGCATGACCGAATCGAATTCCGTCGCGATGTGCCGGAAGGTGCCTGGCAAAAGGTGCGGATGTATCCGTAATATCCCCGTCTGCCGTCTGGCAGATCTAAATCGCTTGCCGGCGCCCCATCAGCCGCATGGGGATGCCGGAGGCGAGCGCTGAAGCATAGCGCGCCTTCTGATAATGGCCGTTCAACGACAGCCTCGGCAGAAGGGCCAAGGCGGTGCTGCTTGCATGATCGATCATTCCGGGCCGCGTCGTCACGCCGACCGAAAAGCCGAGTTCCGCCGCAAGCCTGCCTTCGCGGGATGAAACCGCATCGCTCGTGCCATAAGGGTAGGCGATCGCCGTTGGCCTTTTTCCGGTGATGCCAGCCACATAGTCGGACGAAAGCGCCATCTCCGCAGCTGCTTCCGCCTCGGGCAGGCGCGCCAGAGCACGATGGCTGACGGTGTGTGCGCCAAGCGAGGAAAGCGGATGGCGGGCAAGGTCTTTCAACTCTTCCCGATCCATGATCGATGTGCGGACGATATCGAGCGACTCCACGCCGTTCTTTGCGGCGAGCTCGTCGATCCGCGCGACAGCCTCGGTTTCATCGATGCCATGAACAAATGCGGCAAAACGGGAAAAGGCGGCCATCTTTTGGCTGTGCGTACCGAGCGGGACGAACTCCCGGCCAGAGCCGAAATCGAAGCTCAATCGATCCTGCCGTTCAAGCAGTTCGGCAAGCGTCTCCCACCATAGGCTATGGGTTCTTTCCGACAGGCCCTGCGCGACGAAAACCGTGAACGGCGTATTGTGGCGGGCGAAGATCGGCAGGGCATAATCGAGATTATTGCGGTTTCCATCATCAAGAGTGAGCGCGACGAAAGGGCGTTTGCCCTGTGCGTTCGCTATTCGCTCCGGTACCTCTTCAAGAGGCAGGAACTCGTAGCCGTCCATCTTCAGACGCGTGATCGCGAGGTCGAGGAAATCGGGCGTGACTTCGAGATGACCATTAGGTGCGAAGCGGCGGGGAAGGGCAGGGCGAACATGATGCAGGGTGAAGATGGTGCCGAGGCCGGCGCAATCCCGCAGGAGGCCCATGCCCTTAAGAATTGCGGCAACCTCAAGCCCGCCGGAGATCATCCCGCGCTTCAGATGAAGCTTGATGCCCTGTTCCATACGGTTCGATCCGGTTGCCGAATGCCAAGGCTCTAGCTCATTCCCGTTAAACCTTACTGAATCTTTGCTATAATTTCCAATGCGTTAATAGTTATTTTACCAGGAAAGGCAAAATTGGAGAACTATGGAGGCTGTTGCCTCAATATCGCACTGATATCAGGTTTTCTGTCGCAAAATCATACAGAGATTGATGCGGTGTGTTGGCATTTTTTCGGTTGGGGACGAATATGAAAAGACTTTTGATGGCCTTGTCTGCGGCCGTCTTACTGGTGAGTGCACCCGTGGCGAGCTTCGCGGGCAGCGCCTATTTCATAATGGACGCCAAGACCGGTAAGGTGCTGGCGTCCAGCAATGCGGACAACCTCAATCATCCAGCATCGCTGACGAAGATGATGACGTTGTACATGACCTTCGAGGCGATCCATCGTGGCAAGTTCAGCTGGAACACCAGGATACCCGTTTCGAGCGCGGCCGCTGCCAAGCCCCCAACCAAGCTCGGCCTGAAGCCGGGCGGCACCGTGACCGTACGCGAAGCCGTCGACGGCATGATCATCAAGTCGGCCAACGATGCGGCCGCCGCCATGGCGGAAGCGCTCGGCGGCAGCGAAAGCGGCTTTGCCCGCCTGATGACGCAGAAGGCGCGCGAACTTGGCATGCGCCGCACCACTTTCCTGAATGCTTCGGGCCTTCCCAACATGCAGCAGTGGACGACTGCGCGTGACATGTCGACGCTCGCCGTCGCGCTGATTAATAACTACCCCCAGGAATACCGGCTCTTCTCGCAGACGAGCTTCAACTATCGTGGCCGCAGCGTTCGCGGTCACAATAATCTGATGTACCGCTATGAAGGCATGGACGGCATCAAGACCGGCTACACCAATGCTTCCGGCTTCAACCTCGTCAGCGCCGTTCGCCAGGGCAATCGCCGGGTGATCGGCGTCGTCATGGGCGGCGCCACGGCCCGCGGTCGCGATGCGCTGATGGCCTCGCTGCTGGATCGCAATGTTCCGAAGGCAAGCTCGGTCGCGACGTCGCGCCTGATGGCGAGTGTCGGCGGCGGCAAGATGGCGAAGCAGGTCGAAGTCGCCTCCGCGTCGGATGACGTTGCCGTCGATGTCGATACGCAGACGACCGCCACGACAACTGTCGCGGCAACGACGACGCGCAAGCGCGCTGAAATTGCTCCGCTCGCCTATGCCGCCGGCTCGAATGTGACCGTGCCGATGGACCGCCCGGTTGCGATGGACCAGATCCTCGTGGCCAGCAACAAGCCGGCAGCAAGCGGCGGTTGGCAGGTACAGATCGCGGCAACACCGAGCGCGCAGGCAGCCAAGGACCTGCTGTCCGAAGCTAAATCCCGCGCCGGCAGCGCGCTTGCCAATGCATCGCCCTATACCGAAGCAGTCGGCAAGGGTGGCAACACGGTCTATCGCGCCCGCTTTGTCGGCTTTGCGAGCCGCGACGATGCAAGCTCGGCCTGCTCGGCTTTGAAGCGCAAGGATTTCGATTGCATGCTGCTGCCCAACAAGGGCTGAGCATCATACCAAAGGGAAACATGCGAGCCGGCGGGGCAAAACTCCGCCGGCTCGACTTTTTTGCCGGAATCGTTCATTTCTGTTTAGAACATAAGAGGAACGATATCGATGCTAAAAGATCTGATGATGCAATTCGAGGCGGCTTCGGCGACCTATGCTGCCGATCATAGTCTGGAGCGTGACGACGACTGGTTCGTCCTGAAGCTCCAGGAGGAGATGGGTGAATTGATTCAGATCTGGAACAGGGTCACGGGCCGGGGGCGACGCAAAGGCATGACCGACATGGAGATGGCAACGGCTCTGGCAGACGAGACGGCCGATGTGCTCGGCCATGTCCTGCTCTTCGCGCACCGCAACGGCCTGGATCTGGCCGCTGCCATCGAGCGCAAATGGCTCTTTCGCCCGCAGGAGTGAGAGGGCAGGGGCTTTTTTAGGCCTTGGTGCCGCCTACGGTGATCTGGTCCATCCGCAGATGCGGCTGACCGACGCCGACAGGAACCCACTGTCCGGCCTTGCCACAATTGCCGATGCCGGTATCGAGCTTCATGTCGTTGCCGATCATGGTGACGCGCTTCATCGCATCCGGGCCGTTGCCGATCAGCATGGCGCCCTTGATCGGTGCGCCGATCTTGCCGTTCTCGATGAGATAGGCCTCGGTGCAGCCGAAGACGAACTTGCCGGAGGTAATATCCACCTGGCCGCCGCCAAAGGAGACGGCATAGATGCCTTTCTTCACCGATGCGATGATTTCTTCCGGCGTCTTGTCGCCGCCGAGCATATAGGTATTGGTCATGCGCGGCATCGGCGTATGGGCATATCCCTGACGCCGGCCGTTACCGGTCGCCTTCATGCCCATCAGCCGCGCGTTTTGCCGGTCCTGCATATAGCCGACCAGCTTGCCGTTCTCGATCAGCACGTTGTAGGCCGAAGGTGTGCCTTCGTCGTCGACGGTGATGGAGCCTCGGCGGTTTTCGATCGTACCGTCATCGACGACGGTCACGCCCGGTGCGGCAACCATCTGGCCCAGCAGGCCTGCGAAGGCCGACGTCTTCTTGCGGTTGAAATCGCCTTCCAGTCCATGCCCGACGGCCTCGTGTAGCATGACGCCCGGCCAGCCGGAGCCGAGCACGACATCCATCGTCCCGGCAGGCGCCTCGATCGCCTCAAGGTTGACGAGCGCCTGGCGCAGAGCCTCGTCGGCGCCATGGCGCCAACTGTCCTGTGTGACGAAATCGCCGAAGCCGATACGGCCACCCGTGCCAAAGGAGCCGGCTTCCTGGCGGTCGCCGTCGCCGGCGATGACGGAGATGTTGATTCGCGTCATCGGGCGGATATCGCGGACGCGATGGCCATCGGCGCGAAGAATGTCGACCACCTGCCAGCTGGCGGCGATCGAAGCCGTCACCTGCCGCACCTTGTCGTCCTTGTCGCGCAGATAGCTGTCGATCTGCTGCAGAAGCTTTGCCTTCTCTTCGAAACTGGGCGTGCCGATCGGGTTTTCGTCGCCGTAGAGCACCTTGTTGGTGCGCTGGGGCGCGGCGGCATAAGAGCCTGCATAGCCAGAGGTGACGGCGCGCACGGCATCGGCGGCGCGCTTGAGCGCGCTTTCGGAGAGGTCGCCCGCATGGGCATATCCAACTGCCTCGCCGGCAACGGCGCGCAGGCCGAAGCCCTGTTCGGTGTTGAAGCTTCCGCCCTTCATTCGACCATTGTCGAAGGTCAGCGATTCGGCCTGGGCGTGCTCGATGAAGAGCTCGCCATCATCCGCGCCTGAAAGCGCCTCAGCCACGATGCTGCGCAGCTTGGCTTCGTCGGCGTCGAAAAGAGTAAGGAGATCGGTATTCATGACTGAGGTGCTCCGTTCAAAGCCGATGTAGGCTTCGCTCGGCGCAAGAGCAAGCCCATCCCATCAGGGAAGGCTGTCATAGCCTTCTGCGAAGCCCTTCAGATCGACAGGGATCCCGATGCCTTCTTCCGGCGACTGGAAGACGATAAAGGTCGCGGTGGCACCGCTACGCAGTGTCTTCAGCAATTCGTCCTCAAGCACGACTTCGGCATAGCAGCCATCGGCAAAGCAGCGCACGAAATAGGCGCGGCCGATATCCTTGCCGTCGATGTTGAGGCCGAGGCCGTTCGGCAGCAGCACGCCGAGCGGGGCGAGAACGCGCAGGATCTTCGACTTGCGGTCAGCAGTCTTCAATACGACGACGGACAGGCCAATTTCCGGCCGGTCCTCGGCGATCACATTCTGCATCAGCGCGCATTGTTCGGTCGCGGCACCTGCCGGCTTGTCGCAGACGACGGACCATGCGCCATGGCTGGAGCGCACCGTGCCTGGCGGTTGAGGGACCTGGCTCGTCGGAACCTGCTGTGTGTGAGGCTGCGGCTGACCCTGTGGTTGGGGCTGTAGCTGCTGGGTCTGCTGCGCGGGCTGAGTCTGTTGCGCTTGTTGCGCCCATGCGGGTGCCGCAACCACAGCGACGACGCTGCCGGTAACGAGCCAAAGCCGGGCGAGGGAACGAAAACCCATGAAAACCTCTAGATTCGAATCAGTGCCGTTATTGTTGAAGCCCATGCCAGCAAATGAAAAGCCCCGCGTGCTGGATTCCAATCGACTGCGGCGGAAATACGACGTGTACTCCATTTTGTCAGGGTGGCGCCATGGACCATGGTGCAATTTTTCGTATGATGATGAAATGCTTGCCATGTCTGGCCGGCAAGGAGGATGAGATTCGCGCAAAAATGCCGCACTAACAAATGTCGTGAGTTGTTGCGGAGCACCCCAAACTGTGGTTTGAAGCGCAATGGATTGTAGGGATACTGCGTTTGAGGAAGATCTGGGATCAAACGCTGGAGGGAGAGACATCGTGATTAAGAGAGCTTACGCGGCTCTGGCGGCTATGATCTGTCTGCTTTTTGCGACAGGCTGTTACGCCGATCAGCCGAAACCTTGGGAAACTGGTATGCAGGAAGCCGCAACCGGCATCATGCATCAAATCCGCTGGTTTGAGACATACACGCTTTGGTTTATCATTCCGATCACGCTGCTGGTTCTCGCTCTCCTCTTGGTCGTCATGGTGAAATTCCGGGCTTCCAGGAACCCGGTCCCGTCCAAGACGAGCCACAACACGCTGATCGAGGTTATCTGGACGATTGGTCCGGTCCTCATCCTGCTGTTCCTGGCAATTCCCTCTTTCAATCTTTTGACTGACCAGCTGACCTTCCCCGAGAAGACAGACGTCACCGTCAAGGCGACGGCGACGCAGTGGCAGTGGAACTATGAATATGAGGGAAGCGGCGCGTCGCCGCTCGCTTTTGATTCGTTCATGCTGAAAGAGCAGGATCGCACGACCGCCGGCAAGGAAGACAAGTCGAAGTATCCTCGCCTCTTGGCTGTGGATAACGAAATGGTGGTGCCCGTCGGCAAGAACGTCCGCGTTCTCGTCACCGCCGCGCCGGCCGACGTCATTCATTCCTTCGCCATGCCGTCCTTCGGTGTCAGGATCGACGCCATTCCCGGTCGTTTGAACGAAACTTGGTTCAAGGCCGACCGCGAAGGTCTGTTCTATGGCCAGTGTTCCGAGCTGTGCGGCAAGGATCACTCCTTCATGCCGATCGCAATTCGCGTCGTCTCCGACGATCAGTACAAGCAATGGCTCGCTGCCGCCACAACCGATCTCAACAAGGCGAATAAGGCTCTGATGGCCGCTGTTGACGAACCGACGACCGTCAAGGTCGCCGAAAACACGGCCAAGTAAGAGGGGTAGGAACAATGGCTGGATCCAAGGTACACGACGATCACTCGCACGGTCTGCAAGATGCCCATGCGCATGATGATCACCACGCCCACAAGCAGTCTTTTGCCGATCGTTGGCTGTTTTCGACGAATCACAAGGACATCGGCACGCTCTATCTGATCTTCGCGATCTTCGCGGGCGTCATCGGCTTCCTGCTTTCGGTCGCCATCCGCATGGAATTGCAGGAGCCCGGCATTCAGATCTTCAGCGGTCTGGCGTCGATGGTCTACGGCTTCTCCGGCGATGCTGCCATCGATGGCGGCAAGCAGATGTACAATGTCTTCGTCACCGCTCACGCACTGATCATGATCTTCTTCATGGTCATGCCTGCGATGATCGGCGGCTTCGCCAACTGGATGGTGCCGATCATGATCGGCGCGCCGGATATGGCATTCCCGCGTCTCAACAACATTTCCTTCTGGCTTCTCGTGCCGGCTTTCCTCCTGCTCATCCTTTCGATGTTCGTCGAAGGTCCGGCAGGTGCTTACGGCGCGGGCGGTGGCTGGACGATGTATGTGCCCTTGTCGGGAACCGTCGGCCATCCAGGCCCGGCGATCGATCTGGTCATTTTCGCACTGCACATCGCCGGTGCATCCTCGATCCTCGGTGCGATCAACTTCATCACCACGATCCTGAACATGCGCGCTCCGGGCATGACGCTGCACAAGATGCCGCTGTTTGCCTGGTCGGTTCTGATCACCGCATTCCTGTTGCTGCTGTCGCTGCCCGTTCTCGCCGGCGCCATCACCATGGTCCTGACGGACCGCAACTTCGGCACGACCTTCTTCGCGCCGGAAGGCGGCGGTGACCCGCTGCTCTACCAGCACCTGTTCTGGTTCTTCGGCCATCCGGAAGTCTACATCCTGATCCTGCCCGGCTTCGGCATGATCAGCCACATCATCTCAACCTTCTCCCGCAAGCCGATCTTCGGCTACCTGGGCATGGCTTACGCCATGGTTGCGATCGGTGCTGTCGGCTTCGTCGTCTGGGCTCACCACATGTACGTGACCGGTCTGTCGCTCGACACGCAGCGCTACTTCGTCTTCGCGACGATGGTTATCGCCGTCCCGACGGGTGTGAAGATCTTCTCGTGGATCGCGACGATGTGGGGCGGCTCGATCGAATTCCGTACGCCGATGATCTGGGCGCTCGGCTTCATCTTCCTGTTCACGCTTGGTGGCGTTACCGGCGTTCAGCTCGCCAATGCCGGTCTCGACCGCGAATTGCACGCGACCTACTTCGTCGTGGCGCACTTCCACTACGTCCTGTCGCTTGGTGCCGTCTTCGCGATTTTCGCCGCCTGGTACTACTGGTTCCCGAAGATGACCGGCTACATGTACAATGAGCGGATCGGCAACTGGCATTTCTGGATCACGTTCATCGGCGTGAACATGGTGTTCTTCCCGCAGCACTTCCTGGGTCGTGCAGGCATGCCGCGCCGCTATATCGACTATCCGGATGCCTATGCTGGCTGGAACTTTGTATCCTCGATCGGCTCCTATGTCGCAGCTGTAGGCCTTTGCTTCTTCTTCTGGGGCGTTATAGATGCCTTCGCAAAGAAGCGCGTTGCAGGCGACAATCCCTGGGGCGAGGGCGCAACCACGCTCGAGTGGCAGCTTTCGTCGCCGCCGCCCCACCACCAGTGGGAAGAGCTGCCGCGCATCAAGTAGTCTATTTCCGGACGCCGTGATAAACGGCGTCCGGCTCAACTGAATAATTGGAAAAAGAATGACGGTCATCGACAATCACGAAGCGCTTGCAAAACAAGGCGATAGCGGCCTGTCGGAAGCGAGCGCGCGCGATTATTTCGAGCTTTTGAAGCCGCGCGTGATGTCGCTGGTCGTCTTCACTGCTTTTACCGGTCTCGTATTGGCCCCCGGCCATATCAATCCGGTTCTCGGTTTCATCGCCATCCTCTGCATCGCTGTTGGCGCCGGCGCATCCGGCGCATTGAACATGTGGTACGATGCCGACATTGATGCTGTCATGAGCCGCACGGCGCGCAGGCCGATCCCTTCTGGTCGTATCAGCCCGTCCGAAGCCTTGGCTTTCGGTCTTGTGCTGTCGGGCTTCTCGGTGACGATCCTTGGCCTGGCCATCAATTGGCTGTCGGCCGGCATTCTCGCCTTCACCATTTTCTTCTATGCTGTCATCTACACGATGTGGTTGAAGCGTTCGACGCCGCAGAACATCGTCATCGGTGGCGCCGCCGGCGCTTTCCCGCCTGTCATCGGCTGGGCCTGCGTCACGGGTAGCGTGCCGATCGAGAGCATCGTTCTGTTCCTCATCATCTTCCTCTGGACGCCGGCGCATTTCTGGGCGCTAGCCTTGTTCAAGATGGGCGATTACGAAGCTGTCGACGTGCCGATGCTGCCGAACGTCGCCGGTATCCCGACGACCAAGAACCAGATCGTCGTCTATGCCGTGCTGACCGCCATCATCGGCGTGGCGCCGACCTTTATGGGCTTTGCGAGCCTTGGCTATGGTTTCGTCGCGGCTGCATTGGGCGTGATCTTCGTGCACTGTTCCATCGCCGTCTGGCGGATGGCCGATGGCGACGTAAAGATGGTGCCGGCAAAGAAGCTCTTCGGCTTTTCCATTTTCTATCTCTTCGCGATCTTTTCCGCGCTACTCATCGACAGGCTCGTTAGCGTGCTGATGTCTGGAGGCTGGCTATGATCGAACTTGTCAAGCTGACGGAAGCGCAGAAGAAATCGCGGCGCGGGCGCAATATAGCGCTCGGCATAGTACTGGCCGGCCTGGTGATCCTGTTTTATGCGATCACCATCATCAAGGTCGGTTCCGGACACGTTTGAGGAGGCGTGATGGAGGAGGAGGCAAAGAAGAGCGCTGTAACGGGCGGCCGTAATAACGGGCTGGTCGTTGCCATGTGCCTGAGCTTCGTCATCGGCATGAGCGCCATGTGCGCTGCAGCCGTGCCGCTCTATCGTATGTTCTGTCAGGTGACGGGCTATAATGGCACGACCCAGCGCACAGAGCAGGTCTCCAACGTCATTCTCGACAAGCGGATTCAGGTCTCCTTCGACGCCAATGTGGCGCCCGGCCTGCCTTGGGATTTCAAGCCGGTGCAGAAGTCGGTGAATCCGAAGATCGGCGAGACGATCGAAGTAAAATTCGTGATCGAGAACAAGTCCGACAAGCCGGAGCGCGGCCAGGCGATCTTCAATGTCTCGCCGCTGGAAGCCGGGGTCTATTTCAACAAGGTCCAGTGCTTCTGCTTCAACGAGACGGATCTTGCTCCGGGGGAAAAGCGCGAAATGCCTGTCGTCTTCTATGTCGATCCGGAGATCGCGACGGCGGTGGAAACCAAGACGATCAATGCGCTGACGCTGTCATACACCTACTACCCGCGGGACGGCGCAAAGCCCGTGGCATCGAACGACGCTGCAGTGCAGCCGGCGGGAAAAAAGCTTTGATGGAGAGTGCTTTTCGGTTTGACCGGAAGCAATATGGGAAAAAGTTATTCGGGGATTGCTGACATGGCCGAAGTGCATCAGAGAAAACACGACTATCATATTATCGATCCGAGCCCATGGCCGATCGTCGCGGCCTTCGGTGCCTTCGTCATCACCTTCGGCGGTGTTTGCTTCATGCGCTACCTCAACGGCGGCGCAGTGCATCTGTTCGGGATCAATTTCGCACAGCCGTGGCTGTTCTTCATCGGCCTGGCCGTAATTCTCTACGTCATGTACGGCTGGTGGGCAGATACCATCAAGGAAGCGCATGAAGGCGCGCATACTCGCGTCGTCTCGCTGCATCTGCGCTACGGCATGATCATGTTCATCGCCTCCGAGGTGATGTTCTTCGTTGCCTGGTTCTGGGCGTATTTCGATGTCAGCCTGTTCCCGAACGAGGCGATCCAGGCATCGCGTACCGCCTTCCTTGGCGGCCAGTTCCCGCCGAAGGGCGTCGAAGTGCTGGATCCCTGGCACCTCCCGATCTATAACACCATCATTCTGCTGCTGTCGGGCACCACGGTCACCTGGGCGCACCATGCGCTGCTGCACGGCGACCGCAAGGGACTCATCCAGGGGCTGACCCTGACCGTATTGCTCGGTGCGTTGTTCTCCTGCGTCCAGGCCTACGAATATGCGCACGCTCCCTTCGCGTTCAAGAACTCGATCTACGGCGCGACGTTCTTCATGGCGACTGGCTTCCACGGCTTCCACGTTCTGATCGGCACGATCTTCCTGCTGGTCTGCCTCGTCCGTTCCATTAAGGGTGATTTCACCCCGAAGCAGCATTTCGGTTTCGAGGCCGCCGCCTGGTACTGGCACTTCGTCGACGTCGTCTGGCTGTTCCTGTTCTTCGCCATCTACATCTGGGGCAGCTGGGGTGCGCCTTTGGCGGCTGGCTGACGCCGGTCGATCTTCCGCCAAGACTGTGAAATCCTGCCGCCGCAAAAGTTTTCTCGATCCGAGACTTTTGCGGCGGTATTTTTTTGGCGGGAAGCTAGGAGATCCTCGCTGCTTTCCATAGTTCTCGGATCCCCGTTGCTTATGGAGGTTTGCTCCCTTGTCCATTTGGATCTGTAAAACATGCGGCGCGCATGTTGCGCCCAGCGACATCTACCCTTCCCATTGCCTCATCTGCGAGGACGAACGGCAATATGTTCCCGAGGCGGGCCAACAGTGGATCGCGCGAGAAGCGCTGACAGCGACCCATGCAAATGAGTGGAGTGAGCTGGAGCCGAACCTGACTGGCATCGGTATCGTTCCAGATGTCGGCATCGGGCAGAGAGCACTTCTCCTGCAATCCCCGCATGGAAACGTTCTGTGGGACTGCACGGCCATGCTCGACGAGAAAACGCGGGGTCGCATTCAGGAGCTTGGCGGCCTCAAGGCCATCTGCCTGTCCCATCCGCATTTCTATACGGGCATGGTGGAGTGGAGCGAGGCGCTGGGCGACGTGCCGATCTTACTTCACGAGGCTGATATTGCCTATGTTCAACGCCCGAGCGGATCGATCACACCCTGGCAGGGCGATCGCCATGAGGTGCTGCCCGGCATTGCCTTGCATCGACTCGGCGGCCATTTCGACGGGAGCAGCGTTCTGGAATGGCGAGCCGGCGCTGATGGCAAGGGAGTTCTTCTCGTCGGCGACACTATTCAGGTGGTTGCCGACAGGCGCTGGGTTTCCTTCATGTATTCGTTTCCGAACGTGATTCCGTTGCCGGCGCGCGAGGTCAGGCGTATCGCGGCTCGCACGGCGGCTCTCGACTTCGATCGCATTTACGGCCCCTGGAAGGAAAAGTTCATACCGGCAGGGGCAAAGGACGCTGTTGCCCGTTCAGCCGAGCGTTACATACGCTTGCTCGAATCCTAAAGCGCGTCACGATCTCTCATATTGGCTTCTTGCGCTTTAGCTCTTTGGCCATGCGCATACCGCCGGCGCAATACCACTGCTCATTTGACGACATGCGGTCGCCATAGCGCCTTTTCAGCCGAGGGAGGCAAGGCGCTCAAATGCCGACGGGTGGGGAATGCCGTGTGCAAGCATCTGCTGGATCTCGTTCGCGCATTCCTGCGGGGTCTTTGATGCGGTATCGACTTCCAAATCATAGATGCCGGGCCGGTGCACATGCTCCTGCCAGGCGATAACAGGCGCGGGGACTGCCTTGCCGGTTTCGACGGCAACATAGCTGCCTTGCCGTTCCGGCCCTTCCGCCAGCCGGCGCTGCATCACGACGTCGAGGGAGCAGCGCACGCCAACGAACAAAGCGGGCAATCCGGCTAGCTGCCTTGCGCAATCACCGAGGATGCCGAGCGGGCGCGAATAGGCGTCATGATGTCCGAACTCGGCGACGACATTGAAGCCAAGACGGCTATGAGCGGCGATCGACGCATAGAGTGCGGCATAAAAGCGCGGAACCAGCGGTTCGAGATCCGGCCGCTCGCCGCCCGGGCGCAGGCCAATACCCGGACGATAGCGCTCAGGCGTGACGTGTCGCACATAGGCGTCGACACCGAGATTGACCCATACGCCGTCGAATCCCGCCTGGATGGCTTCGACAATACTTGATTTTCCCGACCGTGGCGCACCGTTGAGGATGATGATGCGGCCTTTGGCGATGTCATCACTATGTTCCAAAAGACGAACCTTCCTGTGGGTGTGTCAGCCGGGATGCAACGATATGCGAGCTTTTCGATTGGACGAATGAGCGCATCACGGCTACTGATTATGACAGGGGCGAGATCGGAATTCTCGCCAGTAATGGCAGGCGGATCGAGACCGAACTTTGAACTCAGACCAAGACAAAAGCCCCGCTGGGACATCGCATGACGATGGCGCTCTCTTTGCACCCGTCGATCCGTTCAAGGTCGGTATCCAGGGGTGTTGTCCGCGCTGCGGCCACGGCAAGCTTTTCAATGGGCTGCTGTCGGTCAAGCCGCGCTGCTCTGCCTGCGATCTCGACTATGCTTTCGCCGATGCGGGCGATGGCCCTGCGGTCTTCGTCATCCTGATCGTTGGCTTCATCGTCATCGGCCTGGTTCTGTGGATGCAGGTCAATTACGCTCCGCCGGTCTGGGTTTACATAGTGCTGTTTGCGCCGTTGACCATCATTCTGTCGCTGCTGTCCCTGCGCTGGTGCAAGGGCATTCTGATCGCGCTGCAGTATCGCAACAATGCCAGCGAGGGGCGCATAAGTGGTGATTGAGAGCGCTGCGCCAGCTCGCCGCCCCAATCTTTTGTGGCAGATCGGCAAGGCTTTGATCCTGCTCGTCGCGCTCGTCATCCTGCTGGGGCTTGGCACCTGGCAGGTCGAGCGGCTGCAATGGAAGGAAGGTCTGCTTGCCGATATTGCTGCCCGTAAGGATGCGCCTGCGGTTTCGCTTTCGGCCATAGAAACAATGGCTGCTTCCGGCGGCGATATCGAATATCGCGTGGTTACGACGCATGGCCGCTATCTCAACAACAAGGAGCGCCACTTCCTTGCCACTTACGGCGACGAGCCCGGTTTTTACATCTATACGCCGCTGCAGCTCGAGGATGGCCGCTACCTCTTCATAAACCGGGGCTTCGTGCCCTCGGCGGCCAAAGAGCCGGAGATGCGCAAGCAGGGGCAGCTGACAGGCGATCAGACCGTTACCGGTCTTGCGCGCGCCAAGCTTGCGAGCCGGCCCGATGGCATGCCGGACAACGATCTCGCCAAGAATTTCTTCTTCTGGAAGGATCTGGATGGCATGGCGTCCAGTGTCGACCTGCCGAAAGACAAGGTGCTGCCTTTCTTCGTAGATGCCGACAAGACGCCCAATCCGGCAGGCTTGCCCGTGGGCGGCGTCACCATCATCGATCTGCCGAATAATCACCTGCAATATGCGGTGACCTGGTACGGGCTGGCGGTGGCGCTGGTTGCCATCGTCGCGATTTCCTGGTGGCGCAAGCACCATCCGGATGCACCCTCACAATAGAGGCATGCAATAGAATTGCTTCATTTCGATGGAATATTCGGCTAGAGCATGATCCCAAAAAGTGCGCAGCGGTTTTTGGATAAGATCACGCGGACTAAATGGACCAGGCGGCAGGGCGTGCCTATCTATGCTCAAGCCATCGTCGCGCATTTCGGAAGAGACATGAACATAGCCGTTTCCAAACCTGATCTGACCATCCGGCTCTGCGGGCCGCGCGGCTTCTGTGCCGGCGTCGATCGCGCCATCCAGATCGTCGTGCTGGCGCTGAAGGCCTATGGCGCGCCTGTGTATGTCCGCCACGAGATCGTCCACAATCGCTATGTCGTCGAGGGTCTGGAAGCCAAGGGCGCCATCTTCGTTGAGGAGCTGGACGAGATTCCCGCCGAGCATCGCGCCCAACCCGTCGTCTTCTCCGCTCATGGCGTGCCGAAATCCGTGCCGGCCGATGCCGATACCCGCAATCTCTTCTATCTCGACGCGACGTGTCCGCTGGTCTCCAAGGTGCACAAGCAGGCGATGCGCCACAATCGCCTTGGCCGTCATGTCGTCCTGATCGGCCATGCCGGACATCCTGAGGTGATCGGCACGATGGGCCAGCTTCCCGAAGGTGCGGTATCGCTGATCGAGACCGTCGAGGATGCCGATGCTTACGAGCCGGCCGATCCTGATAATCTCGGCTTCGTCACGCAGACGACGCTTTCGGTCGACGATACCGCCGGTGTCATTGCCCGCCTGCAACAGCGCTTCCCCAATCTCACGGCACCTGCCGCCGATTCGATCTGCTATGCCACCACCAACCGACAGGAAGTGGTGAAGGAGGCGGCTCCGGGTTGCGATCTCTTCATCGTTGTCGGCGCGCCGAATTCCTCCAATTCCAAGCGTCTCGTCGAAGTGGCGCTCAGGGCCGGGGCAACGAAATCGGTGCTTGTCCAGCGCGCTTCGGAAATCGACTGGGACAATATCGGCGATGTCAAAACTGTCGGCCTCTCGGCTGGTGCATCTGCGCCAGAAGTCATCGTCAACGAGATCATCGAAGCCTTCCGCTCCCGCTATAATGCTGTGGTGGAACTTGCGGAAACTGTGAAGGAAACCGAAAATTTCCTCGTCAATCGCGAGCTGCGCAGTATAGAGCTGACGACCTCAGATATGGCCTTTGTCAACGGCGAATAGCCGTCGAAAGGCGCTCAAGTTCAGGACTGTTTCGTGGCCGTTTATACCGATATTACCGAAGACGATTTGAAGTGGTTTCTGACGGAGTATGAGGTCGGCGAATTGCTCTCCTACAAGGGCATTGCCGAGGGCGTCGAGAATTCGAACTTCCTGCTGCATACGAGCCGTGATCCATTGATCCTGACGCTCTATGAGAAGCGCGTCGACAAGGGCGATCTGCCTTTTTTCCTCGGTTTGATGCAGCATTTGGCAAGTCGTGGCCTGTCCTGCCCGCTGCCTTTGCCGCGCCGCGACGGCGCTTTGCTCGGCCATCTCTCGGGGCGTCCCGCTGCCCTGATATCCTTCCTTGAAGGCATGTGGCTGCGCAAGCCCGAGGCGCATCATTGCCGCGAAGTCGGCAAGGCGCTTGCCGCCATGCATATCGCCGGCGAGGGTTTTGACATTCGCCGCCCGAACGCGCTGTCCGTCGACGGTTGGCGGCCACTTTGGGAAAAGTCCGAGGCCCGCGCCGATGAGGTCGAAGCCGGCTTGCAGGATGAAATCCGGGGCGAACTCGATTTCCTCGGGCAGCATTGGCCGAAGGGCCTGCCCGAAGGCGTCATCCATGCCGATCTTTTCCCGGACAATGTCTTCTTCCTTGGCGACAAGCTCTCCGGCCTGATCGACTTCTATTTCGCCTGCAATGATCTACTCGCCTACGATGTCTCGATTTGCCTGAACGCCTGGTGTTTCGAGAAGGATCACGCCTACAACATCACCAAGGGCAGGGCGTTGTTGGAGGGCTATCAGAGCGTGCGGCCGATGAGCGCGGCCGAAATTGTCGCTCTGCCGACGCTTGCCCGCGGCTCGGCGTTGCGATTCTTCCTGACCCGCCTCTACGACTGGCTGACGACGCCGGCCGGGGCTCTGGTGACCAAGAAGGATCCGATCGAATATCTGCGCAAGCTGCGCTTCCATCGCCAGATCACTACCGCCGCCGAATACGGATTGCAGGCATGAAGCACGTCGATATTTTCACTGACGGCGCCTGCTCGGGCAATCCCGGTCCCGGCGGCTGGGGCGCCGTGCTTCGCTATGGCGACGTCGAAAAGGAGCTTTGCGGCGGTGAAGCCGACACCACCAACAACCGCATGGAGCTGATGGCGGCGATTTCGGCCTTGGGCGCCTTGAAGAGCCCTTGCGAGGTCGATCTCTATACCGATAGCGTCTACGTCAAGGACGGCATCACCAAATGGATCTTCGGCTGGAAGAAGAACGGCTGGAAGACCGCCGACAAGAAGCCGGTGAAGAACGCCGAGCTGTGGCAGGCGCTCGATGAAGCCTACAATCGCCACAAGGTGACGCTGCACTGGGTCAAGGGCCATGCCGGCCACCCGGAAAACGAGCGGGCTGACGAGTTGGCGCGCAAGGGCATGGAGCCTTTCAAGAAGAAGTAGGGCTCGCTTAGTCCTTTCCCGTTGGCGGGATCAGCAGACAAGCCTGGATCGCCAAATATAGGGGGTGCAGAATGGAAATCCGCCCTGAGCAGCCGAAAGACGCAGAGGCTATCCGCCATATAACGAAGATGGCCTTCGCCGCAGTCGAGCACAGCAGTCAAACCGAAGCGGCAATCGTCGATGCGCTTCGCAGCGCCGGGGTGCTAACGATTTCTCTCGTGTCAATCGAGGAGGGAGATGTCGTCGGACATATCGCTTTCTCGCCGGTCATGATCGATGGAAAAGATATTGGCTGGTATGGACTTGGCCCACTCTCGGTGACGCCGGGTCGCCAAAACCAAGGCATTGGCGGAGCGCTTGTTCGCGAAGGTCTTTTGCGTCTGGCGAAGTTGGGTGCCAAAGGCTGCGTCGTTCTTGGTGATCCGGGTTATTACAAGCGTCTCGGTTTCGACAATGACGCCGGCCTGGTGCTCGATGGAGTGCCTGCCGAGTATTTCATGAGATTGGCCCTGAACGGGCCTGCAGCGCCCTCCGGGCGTGTCGACTATCATCAGGGCTTCAACGCGACCTGATCTGGCTACGATCGGAGCAGACGGCGCGACTTTCCCACGCTCATGGCCATTAAAGCGGATAGTTCGAATAGATCATCTTGAGATTTGGATCATTGGCGATGCTGACCGGAGTGACCAGGCTCTGGTTGAGAATATATCGGTAGCACTGGTCGAAATCAAAGCCGCGCTCCGTGCATTCGCTGTCGCGCTGCCATCGTGACTGAACCAGCTTTCTCACCAGCATGTTGTCGATATTCAGGTCCGATATCTTCTGCGCCTTGCCGATCCCGATACCTACGGCCTTGTAGGCGAGATAAGGCAGTTCGCTGCAGTAGATCGCATCGTTGTTGAGGGAGAAGAACAGGTCGTAGGGTTTACCATAGAGCGTAAGGGCATAGGACAGGAGCCGCTGCGCCATGTCCGGCGTGAGGCGTTGATCGCGATAGATGGCCACTCGCTTCAGCAGACCACGATTGACCCAGGCATCTAGCGGCGTTTCCCTGACCTTCGCAGCAGCCTCGATAACGGTGATGGCGCCGTGATCGTTCCTGACGATACCCATATGTGAGAAGGTCGAGCCGGTCGCAAATATGATCGCGCCTGATTGGTTACTTGTTGATGTTTGGAAAATCAGATCACCGTCTTTGAGTGGCGGATAGTCACCGCCCGCCGAGGCATAGAACGTTCCCGCGACAATGCAGGCACACAAGAGCGCAATGGCCAACAGCTTCTTCATGTTATCCCCGGAACCGATTGAAAGCCTTCGTTCAATTGGTCTTTAGCAACATTTCTTCCCGCTGAAAGATGGCGTCCGGAAGGCGGTCTGATGCTATACATGTCGAGATGGCTGCAATCTGAGCTGGCGTTATGAGGCGGCACGTTGGTCCAAATTGGGTTGCGAGATAGGCCTTCGAGAAACGACGAGCCATGACAGGCTTTCGGTGAGATCCTATGGCAGCGACAAGGCGGCGCGGCATCGAATAAACTGGGATTGGCCCACTCGATTTTTCATTTTTTGGTTCTGTTGACCGAGCCATGGAAGGCGTAGCTCTTGGCTGTTTCCAGTCAACGAGAGTCAGCATGATCTACAGACATATTGAGAGCGCAGACGATATCGTGGCCAGCTTCCCAGTGATGCGCGAGCTGCGGCCACATATCGAAGACGCCAACCTTTATCGTGACCGTGTCCAGCGCCAGCAGCAGGATGGATATCGCCTGCTGGGCGTATGGCAGGATGGTGAATTGGCGGGGCTTGCCGGCTACCGCGATGTTGAAAACCTGATCTACGGTCGCTTTACTTACATTGACGATCTCGTCGTGCGCAAATCCTCCCAGCGCTCCGGGCTGGGTGAAGGCCTGATAGAGGAGGTCCGCACATTGGCAAAGGCCGATGGCCGGACCATGCTCGTGCTTGACACCGGGCTCGCCAATTCGCTGGCTCAGCGCTTCTATTTCCGCAACGGTCTGCTCGCGCGTGGCCTGCATTTCGGCCAGCTTCTGGGGGAAGCAGGCGCATGAAATCCATCCTGCTTGTCAATGCCAGCCCGCAAGGGTCGGCGTCGCGCGCCTATGGCATGGCAAGGAAGGCGGCGGACAATCTACTCTCGGCCGAGCCGGATATTCGCTTGGTCGAGCGCCATCTCTCAGCCAATCGTCCGTCCCCGATTTCAGGAGAGTATGCGGATGCGATCGTTCAACGGGCAACGAGGGCCGCGGCGGCTTTCGTAGAGTCGGAAACCTTCATACAGGACGTCATCGACTGTGATTATCTGATCATCGCGACACCGATGCACAATTTCACCGTCCCGGCCTCGCTGAAACTCTGGATCGATTATGTCTTGCGTGACGAGCGAACTTTCACGCGCCGGGATGGCTATAAGGTCGGCCTGCTGGCGGATCGCCCGGCGCTCGTCATTGTCGGTTCGGGCGGCGTGCATAATGGCCCGCATGCCCGGCAACCCGACTATCTCTCGCCCTATCTCACCCACGTGCTGGCGACGATCGGCATCAGCGACGTGGAGTTCATCTATCTGGAGGGTATGGCGAGGCACGATGCCGCCGAACAGTCTCTTGCCAGCGCCGACCGGCAGCTTGCCGCCAATCCCGTCTTCGGGCTAGTCTCCACCGTCGCGGGATCGTAAGAGGGGCGCAGCCCTGACATGCAGGAATAGAGCCGTCATGGCGAAGCAGGCACTTCCGGATCAGGCGAAAGACATGGCGCTTTCGCGTGATGACAGTCACCCGATCTATCTGCAGATCTGTGCCCGTTTCAAGACCGCCATCACCGAAGGGCGTCTGGTGCCGGGGGATCGGATGCCTTCGGTGCGGGCGCTCGCAAGCCAACTCGGCCTCTCACGCGGAACGATCAATCTGGCCTATCAGATCCTAGCGGAAGAAGGCTATGTCGAGTTCCGCGGTGCCGCCGGCACATTCGTCGACAAGCGACTGCGGACGCCGGAGACAACCGCACCATCGCCCTCCGCCACAAGCTATGGCTTGGTCGAGCAATCGCCAAATGCGCGACCTTTCCAGCTTGGGCTTCCCGCGCTCGATGCCTTTCCGCGCAAAACCTGGAGCAGGCTGGTCAGCCGCTGTTCGCGGCAGCTTGGTGCGGCGCAGCTCGGCTATCCCGAGCCGTCGGGCCTGATGGCGCTTCGGGAGCACATCGCTGGCTATCTTGCGTTCTCGCGCGGCATCGCATGCCGGCCTGAGCAGGTGTTCGTAACTGCGGGCCATCGCGCCAGCCTCGAGCTGATCATGCGGTCTCTCTATCGTCCGGGTGATGGCATTTGGTTCGAGGATCCGGGCTATCCGGTCGCTCGGGAATTCCTGCTGTCGATACACGCAAAGCTTCATCCCGTGCCGGTCGATGGGGACGGGCTTGTCGTGGAGCAGGGTAGGCGACTTGCGCCGGACGCCCGCTTCGCCATCGTCACGCCTGCCAACCAAAGTCCGCTCTGCGTGATGATGTCCAAGGACAGGCGTAGTGAGTTGCTGAAATGGGCCGAGGAGGGACAACGCTGGATCATCGAGGACGATTACGATAGCGAATATCGATACAATCGCCGGCCTCCCTTGTCGCTCAAGGCCATGGATCGCGGTGAGCGGGTGTTGTTTACCGGATCATTCAGCAAGGTTCTCTTTCCGGGGCTTCGGCTTGCCTATCTGGTCGTGCCTTCCGCGCAGATCGATGTCTTCGAGCGCGCCTGTCGACTGGTGAGCGCCGGCTGTCCTGAGCTTCATCAGTCCGTGATCGCCGATTTCATCGAGCAGGGTTATTTCATCCGCCATCTCAAGAAGATGCGGTCGCTCTATGCCGAGCGTCGGCAGCTTCTGGTCGACATCATGCATGATGCATTCGGCGATCGGATTGCGGCAGTCTCACCGGCAGCGGGCCTGCACCTCGTCATGCAATTCCAGGGCTATCGCGCGCCTGCAAGCCGAATAGCGGCTTTGGCAAGGGCCGAGGGCTTCGGTCTGCAGCCGCTCTCGCTCTGGCATATGGGGCCACAATTGATCGATGGCCTGCTGCTCGGCTTCACCAACATCACAAACAAAGCAATGGCCGAGACGCTGGCTGCACGATTGAGAGACATCTGCGCCGCAGCGGATCGTGAGGACTGAGTTCGATCTTGGCCTGATCTGATCGGCAATTCTTGCATCTGTCTTGCGGGCCAAGGCCATGGGAAAAAGCCTCGACCGAGAATGATGCAAACTCCCAGGGAGCTTCGAATGTCCGCAACCATTTTCCTTGCCGGCGCGACCGGCGCGATCGGACGCAAGCTTGTTCCGATGCTGATCGAGGCAGGCTTTACCGTTCACGGCGCCACCCGCAGGCCGGAGCGGGCAGCCAGCCTGCGAGCAGTCGGTGCGACGCCCGTGGTGGTGGATGTTTTCGACGCCAAGGCGCTCGGGGTAGCGCTGCAGCGGGCAAAGCCCGACATCGTCCTTCATCAGTTGACCGATCTGCCCTTCGGCCTCGATCCTACGCTGATGGAAGAAGGGCGTGTTCGCAATGCCCGCATTCGCGAGGTGGGAACGAGAAATCTTGTCGATGCGGCCGTTGAGGCAGGGGCGAAGCGGATGATCTCGCAGAGCATCGCCTGGGCCTATCAGACCGGCATGGGCCCGATCACAGAGGAAACGCCGCTGCAGGAAAGCGCAACGGCGGTGCAGACGCTGGAATCTCTCAGCCTCACGACCACAGGCATTGCCGGCACTGTTTTGCGCAATGGTCTGCTCTATGGACCGGGGACCGGCTGCGATGCGCCGAACGGCGCGATAAGCCTGCACGTGAGTGATGCCGCGCGAGCGGTCTTGCTGGCGGTGCAAACGTCGGCGATCGGCGTTTTCAACATAGTCGACGATGGCGGCCCGGTCTCCAACGCCAAGGCAAAGTCGATATTGGGTTGGCATCCGCTCAAGAGGGGCGATGAATAGTGAGTCACCGCCCCTCAATTGCATGAATATGTCTCGTGCCGCGATTTAAAGGCACGGCTGTCTTTGGCAAGCAGCCCTATTTAGCGATGCCGTGTGCACCTCGCCTTGCGGCGGTGTAAGGTAGGGCGAACATATAGAGGCCGCTGAACACCAACAGGAAGAGCGGCGGCAGGGGCGAGTAAACCACCCACGGTGGCGGCGTCCCGATTGCCATCGCGACGAAGTTGGCGATCACTGTGATCGTAAAGATGATGGAAAGCCAACGATGGGCCTGCCGTATATAGGTGCTCCAGTTCATCTTGCCTCCTCCAAAGGCGAGCCGATCCGCTCTTGCTTCATGGTTGTTCCAATAGGTCGATCGAACATCAGTCCGGGCGTGACAGAACCTGATCGAGATTGTCGAAGAATTTCTGCCAGCCATATTGAGCGCCGACATAGGCCTGCTGCTGATCGGGCCGGAAGCCGGACTGCTCCATGCGCAGGCGCGTTCCGGTGCTCGTCGGCGTCAACGTCCAGACGACGATACTTTCCAGGCCATAGGCATCCCAGGTGTAAGAGAGGCTCTTGTTGGGCTCCACTTCCAGCACACGGCAGTCGACCGAGCCCCATTCGGCATTGAGCTTGAAACGGTGATCCACGCTCGGCTTGAAATCGTTCTTCATGAGCCATTCCTCGATCAGATGCGGCTGCGTCAGCGCGCGCCAGATCTTTTCCGGCGGAAAGGCAACGTCCCGCTCGACAACGACGGAGCGGATCTCGGTTGATGTATCGTTCATTGGTCCATCCTCTTCAGTAGATCTTCAAGGTCATCGAACCGGCTTTCCCAGAACCCGGTCATTTCTTTCGTCCAGTCGGTCAGTGGCGCCAGTGCTGCAAGCTGTGCGCTGTAATGCGTCTGCCGGCCTTCGGGGCGGTCAAGCACAAGGCCAGCGCGCTTCAGCGCGGCAAGATGCTTCGAGACGACAGGCTGGGAGACGCCCGCCCGGGCCGTCAGCGCCGCCACGGTTTTTTCTCCTTCACGGCACAGCCTCTCGAAAATCGCCCGCCGTGTCGGGTCGGCAAGCGTTCGGAACAGCAAGTCATGCGCGTTCGACATCTCAATTCATACCTCATCAGCTATGAATAAACGTATAGCTGTCTGGCTATGAATAAGTCAAGCCGGGATTTTCTGATCAAGGGAACACTGCCGCCCTTGCGGGAAGGGGAGATGTCTTCCGGCAATACTTGCTACGGCTAAAATTGCGATGGTCGCGGTGCCGCGTCTTGCTCCGCTAGTCTTTCCATCTATGCTGGCCGCGACACCCAGGGGAGGTAGGCATGATCCTGCATTGCGTTTTTCTTCGACTCAAATCCGCCATGACACAGGATGAGAAGCGGGCGCTCTTCGAATCGGTTGCAGCCTTGCAGAAGGTCATTCCCGGTATCGTCGACGTCAAATACGGGCCGAACGTCTCGCCGGAAGGTCTGCATGGCGGCTTCGTTGACGGCTTTGCCGTGACCTTCGAGAGCCCGGAAGCGCGGGATGCCTATCTCGTGCATCCCGAACATGTTGCCGTCGGCGAACGGATCGTTTCCTCGATCGATGGTGGGCTCTCCGGCCTGATGGTCTTCGATCTCAATATCTAAACAGCACGGGCCGCAGGTGAAACATACCTGCGGCCCGGTTTTGTTGATTTGCCTGGCTGGTGGCTTAGCTCGACTTTGCCATCGCGGCCGCGAGCTGGTCAACGTTATAACGGAACATCTTTTCGTAAGTCGAAGCCGGTCCATTGGCCTTGGAGAGGGCCTCGACATAGAGTTCGCCGCCGGGCTCTGCGCCGGTTGCCTTGGCGACCTGCTTGACGAGGCGCGGATCGTTCGAGTTTTCGAAGAAGTAGGTCTTCACATGCTCCGTCTTGATCTGCTCGATCAACTGGGCAACCTTGGCTGCTGAAGCCTCTGTTTCCGTCGAAAATCCGAGTGGGGCGAGGAAGTTCACCTTATATTCGCGGCCGAAATAGCCGAAGGCGTCATGGCTCGTCAGCACCTTGCGGCGGTCATCGGCGATCTTGTCGAACTTGCTGTGGGCATAGGCGTCAAGTTCGGTCAACACCTTGGTATAGCGCTCGGCATTGGCCTTGAAGTCGGCCGCATCGGCCGGATCTGCCGCGGAAAGCGCCTTCTCGATATTGGCGACCCAGACCTTCACATTGACCGGGCTGTTCCAGACATGCGGATCGGTGACAGTCTTGCCGTCATCGACCATCGTACGGGTGTTGATGCCTTCGGAAGCGACGACGGGCGTCCCCTTATAGCCCGACGCTGTAATCAGCCGATCCATCCAGCCTTCCAGTCCTTCGCCGCTGACGAAGACGACCTTTGCCGCATTCAGCGTCTTGGCATCGGCAGGCGAAGGCTCGAATTCATGGGGGTCGCCGTTCGGGCCGACCAGGCTTGACACCTTCACATGGTCGCCACCGACATGCTTGACGACATCCGCCAGCACGGTGAAGGACGCGACGACGTTGAGCGTCTCGGCCGAAGCCGGACCGACGACGCCGAAGGCGACGAAGGCTGCCGCAGCGGCTGAGAGAAGCAGTCTCTGTTTATTCATGCGAGTCTCCTTGTTCGGATTAGCCCCGGAGATGGGGACGGGGGAAGAACCGCCGGGCAAGGCCCGATGGTGCGAAGAGGATGGAGAAGCCGTAGATCAGGCTTGCGGTGATGATGATGGTCGGTCCCGACGCGAATTCGAGATGGTAGGAGGCGATAAGGCCGATATAGCCCGACACCGCCGCCGTTGCGGTCGCGATCACCATCATCGAAGGCAGGCTGCGTGACCAGAGTTGCGCAACGGCAGCCGGCAGCATCATCAGCCCGACGGCCATCAGCGTGCCCAGCGCCTGGAAGCTGGCGACGAGATTGAGCACGACGAGCAACAGAAACAGGAAATGATAGACCGGCCCACGGCCGCCGACGGCACGCAGGAAGCCGGGATCGAAGCATTCCATGACCAGCGGCCGGTAGATGATCGCAAGCGCCAGCAGGGTAACGGTGGTGATTGCGCCGATCTGGTAAAGGGCGGGCGCATCGATCGCCAGAATCGTGCCGAACAGCACATGCAGCAGGTCGATGTTGGAGCCGCGCAACGAGACGATGAGGACGCCGAGGGCCAGCGAGGTCAGATAGAAGCTGGCAAAGCTCGCATCTTCCTGCAGCACGGTCATGCGGCTGACAAGGCCGGAAAGGAGTGCCACGGAAAGCCCGGCGACCAGTCCGCCTAGCCCCATGGCCGTCAGCGACAGCGATCCAGCAATGAGATAGCCGATGGCAGCGCCGGGCAGCACGGCATGGCTCATGGCATCGCCCATCAGGCTCATGCGCCGGAGCATCAGGAACACGCCGATCGGGCCGGAACCGAGGCCGAGGCAAAGACAGGCGATCAGCGCACGCCGCATGAAGCCATAATCCGCGAATGGCGCGAAGAAGATGTCGTAAATGGTCATCGAGCCGGCTCCCGCCTTGCGTGTTCACCGGCTGCCGGTTCGTGCTCGTCCTCCTCCGGGAGGCAAGCTTCGGACTCTTCGTCCCAGCGCTCAGCCATGGCGCGCGCCTTGACGAGGTTGGCGGAACTCATGATGTCCTGTGTGCGCCCCCAGCCGACAAGCTCGCGGGCGATCAGCAACGTCTCGGGAAAATGCGCGCGCACCTGCTCAAAATCATGCAGAACGGCGATGACCGTCCTTCCTTCCTTGTTCCAGCGCAGAACGAGTTCAAGCAGATCGCGCGTCGTGCGCTGGTCGATGGCGGTGAAGGGTTCGTCGAGCAGGATAACGCGCGCATCCTGCAGCAGCAGCCGCGCGAAGAGCACGCGCTGGAACTGCCCCGCCGAGAGCGAACCGATATGCCTGTTCTCGAAGCCGGAGAGCCCGACGCTGCCGAGTGCCTCGCGTGCCCGCGCAGCATCCTCACGCGAGAAATGACCAAATGCGCCGGCATTCTTCCAGGCACCGAGCATGACTGTGTCGGCCACCGAAATCGGAAAGCGTCGGTTGATATCCGCCGCCTGTGGCAGATAGCCGAAATCGTTTCGCGTCAAGGCTCCGCGGTCGATCCGTCCCTCTGCCGGGCGCAATTCGCCAATAATCGCCTTCAGCAATGTCGATTTGCCCGCGCCGTTCGGCCCTGCAATAGCCGTCAGGCTGCCTGTGGCGAACCCGCCCGAGACGTGGTGCACGGCCGGATGGCGCTCGTAGGTGACGGTCAGGTTTTCGAGGCGGATCAGATCGCTCATGCCAGCGCCACCGCCCAGCCAATGGCTGCCCACAGAACCGCAATGCCAATCGCCACATAGGCAAGACGCACCAAGGCGGAGCGCCCGATCAGCGAGGGCGCGAATGGATCGTGATCATGGGACATTTCGGGGGCTTTCAATTATGTAATAACATTACATGTTGTAGCCGATGAAATGCGGCGAAAAAGAGGCGGGTGGTGCGTTGCCGGGAATTTGCGGTGAACAAGACTGGAATACTTACCGCTGACATCGCCGGCGCCTTCTCGCTTGGTGCTCGCGGCAGTCCCATCTTCGCGCAATGTCGAGCGATAAAATTTACGCACGGGTAGGGGGAAATGTCGTGAAGCTAAGGCTTGAACTTTTTGTTGCCGATGTGACGGCGGCGATCGAATTCTATCGACGGGCGCTGAGCTTCCGGGTGGTCGGCGAGACAAACGAGCAATACACCATGCTCTCGAATGGCGACGCTGTCATCTCCGTCAACAAGCGAGAAGCCCTTGGACCTGATCATCCACTTCGGGCTGGGAATGGCGAACGACCAGGCCTCGGCGTCGAAATCGTGCTGAGCGTTGAGGATTTGGAAGCTTCCTATGATGCCGCCAAAACTAGTGGCCACTCGGTATCCGAGCTTGCCTTGCAACCATGGGGCCTGCGCGATTTTCGTATAGTAGACCCGGATGGATATTACATCAGGGTGACGAGCAGGCACGAGGAATAGCGACCCGTTAGGGCGTAGGAACCATCGCGGTTGAGGGAGGCCGGCCGCAGAACGCTCAGCCTCTCTCAATGGTCGGAATTACAGCTGCTCGATCATCGCAGCCGCACCCGAAACCGTTGCCTGGCCGGGGCTTTCCTCGACATTCAGCGACTTCACCACGCCGTCTTCCACCAGCATAGAGTAGCGCTTGGAGCGGACGCCGAGGCCGCCGGCGGAGAGGTCGATGTCGAGGCCGAGTGCCTTGGCGAAGGAGCCGTCCCAGTCGGCGAGGAAATGGATCTTGCCCATGCCGCCCGACGATTGTGCCCAGGCGCCCATGACATGCCAGTCGTTGACCGCGATGACGGCGATATCATCGACGCCCTTGGCGAGAATGGCGTCGCGATTTTCGAGATAACCCGGCAGATGGTTGAGCGAACAGGTGGGCGTGAAAGCACCGGGAACGGCGAAGAGCACGACGCGCTTGCCGGCAAAGAGCTGCTCGGTGCTGATTTCGACCGGGCCTTCCGCGGTCTTTTCCTTGAAGGTGGCGGCGGGCAGTTTGTCGCCGATTGCGATGGTCATTGTCTCTCTCCTTGGGGCATGGTTTCGAGGCGTGTGAACCGCCTTCGATGGGGCAGAAATTGTCGTGCGGAACTATAGATCCGGGCTATTCGAACGCAAGGGTGGTTTCGATGGCCCGGTCGCCATCGACAACCAGAATGCCCCAGCTCTTGCCCTTGATGTCGTAGTTCTTCGGCAGCTTGCCGATGGCGATATCGGTTGAATAGGCACTGCCTTCTCTTTTCGCATTCGCCTGCTGAAAGAAGACGTAGCCGGCAGGACCGGTAACGTAGACATCGGGCGCATCGCCGGCCGCCTCTGGCAGGGTGAGATGCAGCGAGAGGTTTTTTGCATCCGCCGAAAGGCTGTGGCTCTGAACGGCGAAATCGGAGGAGGGCGCCTGTGGCAATAGAGCCTCAGCGGCATCCAGCACAGCAAGTTCATGCGTCGTGGGCTGCTCGCCCGCTGGCAGTGTCAAAGAGTAATCGGCCTGGAAGGGAATACAGATTTCCTTGCAGAGACCGATGAAAGCGGTCAGCTCCAGCTTCGCCGGCGGCTTTCCCGTGACGCGAAAATCGAGTGGCAGTGTCACCGGTGCGTCGTAGCCGACCTCATGTATGGCGCCGACGACGATCTGCTTCGGTGCCGGATAGCTGGTTTTCTCCAGCGTTACGCCACTTTCGGGCTTGAGGGTCACCTGCGGCGGAATTCCGCTCTGACCCGGTTCGCGCCAATAGGTGATCCAGCCGGGTTGCGGTTCGATCTGCAGGGCGGCGCGGATATGCCCCTCGGCATCAGGAGGCAGCGCTACGAGGCGCATGCGGCCGCCTTCATTGTCGACCCAGTCGCTTGTTGCCGCATGCGCAGCTGGGCCGATGCAAACGAGAGCAGCAAATGCGCTGGCAAATATTGTCGACAGGCGGGTGAGGGTGGCTAATCCGGTCATGGACAGAGGATTTAGCGGATAGGGCGGCGTCGAGCCAGCACTGCATAAAAAAGAAATGATCATTTTCAGTTGATTGATTTATGACATTGCCCCATCTTGCTTTTTAGCGGTGCAGCTATGGACTGCGGTCAGGAGGCACGATGTCCCTATCGACGCTGAAGAATAAACGCGAAAGAGGTTTGCTCGACGGTCAGTTCCTGATCGCCATGCCAGGCATGGAGGATAGGAACTTTCATCGGACGGTCATTTACATTTGCGCTCATTCCGATGCCGGGGCCATGGGCTTCGTCATCAATCGACCTCAGAAGCTGACATTTACGGACGTCCTTCTGCATCTGGATATGATCAAGGACGACGATGCCATCGTCCTCCCGGCGGATGCGCGGAATTTCCCGATCCAGACCGGGGGACCGGTCGAAAGCGGCCGCGGCTTCGTCCTCCATTCCGACGATTATCTCAGCGATAGCAGCATTCCCGTCAGTGACGATATCAGCCTGACGGCGACGCTCGACATCGTGCGGGCCATCTCCAAGGGAAGCGGCCCGAAACGGGCGACGATGCTGCTCGGCTATGCCGGCTGGGGCGCCGGCCAGCTGGAGGCGGAGATCGGCAACAATGGCTGGCTCAATTGCCCGGCAAACGAAGAGCTGATCTTCGACCGTAGCCTTGACGATAAGTACGAGCGTGCCCTTGCCCTGATGGGCATCAATGCCGCGATGCTGTCGCCGCATGCCGGCCATAGCTGAGGCGATCTGGACTATTTCGGAACGAAATAGCGCTCGTGGCGTTACCTTGACAGAGCAACGGCAATAGAGCCGTGCCAGCAAGGAGGCGTTACACATGAGCAGCACGACCGATAAGGTTACCGGCAAGGTGAACGAAATGGCCGGCAAGGCCAAGCAGGTGGTCGGCAAGGCGACCGACAACAAGGGAATGCGCGCCGAGGGTGCCGCCCAGGAAGCCAAGGGCAAGGTGCAGTCCGCCGTTGGCAAGGCCAAGGACAAGGTCAAGGGTGCCGTCGATCGGATGTGATCGACTGACTGTTAGCCAATATGTGCTCGCTGTTCCGTTTGAATTGACGTTGTAGCAGCGATGTTGGGAGGAAGGGCCTGTTACGGAAACGTGGCAGGCTCTTTATCTTGGGCCAATCGATCTTTTCCGAGGGGTTTATGCGGCTTTTCATCTGCGATCATTGCGGCCAACCCGTCCATTTCGACAATAGGCAATGCGTCCGTTGCGGCCATCAGCTCGGATTCGTCCCGGATCGTCTGGCAATTTATGCGCTGGAGCTGGATGAAAGCCCGAATTGGCATCTGGTCTCTGAGCCGGCACGACATGCCCGTTTCTGCGCCAATGCCGAGCTCGACATTTGCAACTGGCTGATCGATGCGGATGATTCCAACCCCTATTGCGTCGCCTGCCGCCACAATCGCCTCGTGCCGAATACGGCCACGGAGCAGGGGGTAAATCGCTGGAGGCGCATCGGGCAAGCGCAGCGCCATCTGTTCTACTCTTTGCTGCGCTGGCAGCTGCCGCATCCCGATCGGACGGAGGATCCGCAAGGAGGGCTGGTATTCGATTTCCTCGAAGATGAAATCCAGGGCAATACCGTCATTCCCGCCATGACCGGCCACGAGGAGGGGTTGATCGCCATTCGTGCCGCCGAGGCTGATGACGCAACACGTGAGCAGGCGCGCACCTCGATGAACGAGCCCTACCGCACCTTGCTCGGTCATTTCCGTCACGAGACCGGTCACTTTGTCTGGAACAAGCTTGTTCGCGACTGCGATCAGTTCGCTGCTTTCCGCGCTGTCTTCGGCGACGAGCGCGCTGATTATGGAGCGGCGCTCCAGGCGCACTACGACAACGGCCCACCGACAAACTGGCAGGAAAGCTTCATCAGCGCCTACGCCAGCGCGCATCCGTGGGAGGATTTTGCCGAATGCTTCGCGCACTATCTGCATATCGTCGATACGCTGGAAACGGCGCGTTCCTTCGGTCTGGCGATCGATCCGCTACGCTATCACGACATGGCCGCGGAAGTTGACTTCAATCCTTACAAGGCTGAGAGCGCGGAACAGCTCGTCAGCGCCTGGATTCCTTTAAGCGTCGCGATCAATTCGATCCAGCGCAGCATGGGACAGCCGGATTCCTATCCCTTCGTTCTCTCGCCACAGGTGGTCGCAAAGCTGGATTATGTAAGGGCGTTGATCGACAGCGCCTGAGAGGCGCTGCCGTTACTAAGCACGCTTCGTCAGCGGAAAGCGTTCCTTCAGCAGGCGGACGACTGAATCCGATCCCATCGGCGGCCCGAAGATGAAGCTCTGGCCGTAGGTGCAGCCGATCTTGGCGAGTTCCAGCGCATCCTCTTCCGATTCGATGCCTTCTGCGACGACACGCATGTTGAGCTCGCGCGCCATGGAGATGACCGAGCGGAGCAGAACGGCCTTCTTGTCGCTCTCGTCACGCACCATCGCCTTGTCGAGCTTGATGGTGTCGAAGGGGAAGCGCGTGAGATAGGCAAGCGAGGAATAGCCGGTGCCGAAATCGTCGAGCGCAAGGCCAATACCTGCGTCGCGCAACTTGTCGAGGACGAGACGAGCCTGCTCCGGATTCTCCATCACCTGCGATTCCGTTAGCTCCAGCTTGATCCGGTGCGGATCGCAATGGGTCTTGGCGAGCAGGGCGCGGATATCGTCATAAAGCTCGTTGTTGAGTAGCTGCACGCTGGAAAGATTGATGGAGACGAATAGCGGCAGGTCGCCGGTCTGTCGCTGCCAAGCCTTCAAGTCGTTGGTTGCCTGCTCCAGCGCGAACATTCCGAGCGGACCGATGATATCGGAAGCTTCGGCGATCGGAATGAATTCGGTGGGCGGAATATTGCCGCGTTTTGGATGCTCCCAGCGCATTAGCGCCTCGAAGCCCGCGACCTCGGCATCCTCAAGCCGGACAATCGGCTGGTAGACGAGAGAAAGCTCCTTGCGCTCCACGGCGCGGCGCAGGTCGGTTTCGAGCTGCAGCCGATCCGTGCCGAAGCTGCGGAACGCAGGCTGGAAAGGCTCGACGCGGTTGCCGCCGGCGCGCTTGGCTCGGTACATGGCAAGTTCGGCGTCGCTGAGCATGCCGGCCGCATTTTCCTGCTGGTCGACCCAGGACGTCAGTCCGACCGATGCGGTAAGAATGATCTCGCGATTGGCGAAATTGATCGGCACCATGATCGCCTTGCTGATCGCATCGGCAAAGTCGGCGACCTTGGCCGGATCGCGTTCGGAAACGAGGATGAGGCCGAACTGGTCGCCGGAAAGGCGTGCCAGCGTATCCTGCGGCTTCATCAGGCGGCGGAGACGCCGGGTCAGCGCGATCAATATATTGTCGCCAGCGGCAAAGCCGAGCGTGTCGTTGACCAGTTTGTAGCGATCGATGTCGATCACCATGACCGTCGGTCTGAGCTGATTGCCTTCGGAGGCGAGCGTCAGGACGGATTGCAGGCGGTCGAGGAAGAC
>NZ_JAELTU010000348.1 GCF_016429015.1 Rhizobium sp. ASV20 | reverse complement strand
CCCGCGAAATCCTATCCTTCAACCTGCAGACCGTGATCCTTGGCGAGACCGATGCGGAAGCGCAGCGCAAGTTCAACGAATACCGTCAATACGCCTCCCTCGAAGGCGCACAGGCGCTGATCTCGGGTTGGACCGGCATCGATTTCGGGCAGTTCTCTCCGGATGAAGTCCTTCGGCACCGCTACACCAACGCGGTCCAGTCCGCCGTCGAGACCTTCACGACGATCGACCCGGACAAGCAGTGGACCGTGCGCGAGATGGCCGACTGGGTCGGCATTGGCGGCTTCGGTCCGGTCTTCGTCGGCTCGCCCCAGACGGTTGCCGATCTTTTGCAGGAATGGATCAACGATACCGATGTCGACGGCTTCAATCTCGCCTATGCCGTCACGCCCGAAAGCTTCGAGGATGCCGTCGACCTTCTGGTGCCGGAATTGCAAAAGCGCGGCGTCTACAAGACCGACTACAGCACGGGGACGCTACGCGAAAAGCTCGGCGGCAGCGGCCCTCGGCTCGCGGCGCCGCATCCGGCGGCCGGCTATCGCAATCTTCGCGATCTCGTTGCACGAGCATCCTAGCCACGAGGCGATGCTCAGACCGAGTACTTTCAGAGCTCATGAAAAGGGCTCTGAAAGCATGGCCTCAAGATCGGCCTTTGCCTGATCCGAAAGATAAGGACGGAGCAGGCCCGAAACTTGGCTCAGCCCCCAGTGGACATGGTGTGGCAGCAGCTCGCGAACGCCCTCCTGCAGGCCAAGATAAACCGCCCAATAGGTCGAGACGATCCACATATTCGTCAATAGCGGCTTGCGGTCCTCCAAGGCGACGCGGATCAAACCGGCATCTTCCATTCGCCGAAAAATGACATCGACGGATAGCCGCATTCCGCCACTGACCATCAGGATGGGCGCTCTCAAGCCCGGTGCAATCGCCAGCAGACCTGGAATATCGCGAAACAGGAAGCGATGGGTCCAGACCAGCGAGAACCATTTGCGCAGAAAGCCGGCATAGGCTTTCGAATCCGCCCCCTGGACGGCATCCGCTTCCTTTAGCAGCGTCAACGCATCGGCTTCAAAACGGGCAAACAACGCCAGAACCAGAGATTCCTTGGTGCGGAAATGGTAGTAGAGATTGCCCTGATTGATGTGAACGGCCTTAGCGATCTCGGCAGTCGTGACAGACTCCGGCCCCTTCTGATTGAAGAGTAACAGCGTCGAAACCAGGATCCGTTCACGTGTGCCAAGCCGCACTGCCGGGCCTGGTCCTTTGCCTTTATTATCCGCCACGCTGATTGCCTCTTGAAGCCTGCAGGCCTTCATCCTATCTTTTTTAAGGTAAACACCTTAATCCTGATCTACAGGCATTTGCGCGGTTGAACAAGGAGACGGAAGGATGAACACGAGCGTCAATACTGCCGGCGCGTCGTCGCCTGGCGCATTTCCGCTAACGCCGCGTTCGATGCCGCGCGTACTCCTTTCCCTGATCCGCAATCCTCTTGATGCGTTGCCGCCACAGATCTTCGAAGAGCCCTTCGTCTTCACGCAGATGGCCGGGAAATCCCGGCTCTACCTCGCCGATCCAGAGCTGATCTATCAGGCACTCGTGCGCAATTCCGATGCACTCGGTAAGGGCGAAGACGTGCGACGTCTGCTCGGCCCGGCACTTGGCGACGGTATTCTGACTTCGGACGGCGCGCATTGGAAATGGCAGCGCCAATCGGTCGCCGGCGCCTTTCGCCACGAAAAGCTACTTGAGCTCCAACCCGCTATGATTGCCGCCGCAGAGCATCGTCGCGATCTCTGGCTCGGGCACAAAGGCAAGCCACTCGACCTCTGCCAGGAAATGATGCGCACCACTTTCGACATTATCGTCGAGACGATGATGTCCGGCGGTGACGGCATCGATGTCGACAGGGTCGAACGCAACATCACCAACTATCTCAAGCCGACCGGCTGGAAATTCGCGCTTGGACTGGTCGGCGCGCCCGGCTGGATGCCACATCCCGGTAAGGAAAAGGCAAGAGCTGCGGTCATCTTCCTGCGCGCAACCCTTGCCCAGGTGATTGCCGAACGGAGACGCAGCGGCATCGAGCGGCACGACCTTGTTTCAATGCTGCTTGAAGCGGCCGATCCAGAAACCGGTCGCATGATGACCGATGAAGAGATCATCGACAATCTGATGACCTTCATCACCGCCGGGCACGAAACGACGGCGCTTGGCCTTGCGTGGACGCTGCATCTTCTCGCTCGCCACCCTGACTGCCAGGCCAAGCTCTTCGACGAAATCGCGACGGTGACCGGGGGCGGTCCGCTGCTCTCCGAGCATCTCGGCAAGCTCACCTATGCGAAGCAGGTCTTTTCCGAATCCATGCGGCTTTATCCGCCGGCCCCGATCATCTCGCGCACGGCCATGCGCGAGTTCACTCTCGGTGCCTATACGATTCCGGCGGATACGATCCTGTATATTCCGATCTACGCCGTGCATCGTCACACCTCCATATGGGAGGATCCGCTGGTCTTCGACCCTGATCGATTTGAACCCGAGACGGCAAGAAACCGTCATCGCTTTGCCTTCATGCCCTTCGGTGCAGGGCCGCGCGTATGCATCGGCAACGGCTTTGCCATGATGGAAGCCGTTGCGATCCTCGCCGTTCTTCTTCAGAAATTTCGGGTGACCGGCGCGAGCGAAATCTCGCCCAAGCCGGTCATGA
>NZ_JAELTU010000347.1 GCF_016429015.1 Rhizobium sp. ASV20 | reverse complement strand
GCGTAACGAAGGACGGGCAGCCTTCGGGGGCATGTTCGAGCGCGATGAGGCCGCCATAGCCCAGTGGTTCATGTTCGATCTCGACACTTCTGACAGTACCTGCCACCGGAGCGTAAAGTGGCGTTCCGGCAGGCATGAACAGATCGACGCCAAGGTGATGGATGCGTCGCTTGCCCTCGATGAACCGCGATTCAAAGGCCTTGTCGGTATAAACGGTTCTCTTCTCACCCCAGGAACCAACGCCAAGTTCTATCTTGTGCTCCTCGGCATAGTCCGTCCACCATTTGGTCGCTTCCTGCGGGCGTTGTTCAGCCGAGGCCACGGTCATGATATGCGATGCGTCGCCATAAGGGACGATCGCCTTGCTCATCGTGGCAGCTGCCGGGCGGACGATATCGGCAAAGCTCTTGCTGTTGTCGGCGATCCAACGGCGAACCGTGCCGGCGCCCTCGACTGCGTCGAAGCCGCACGCCTTACGCAGAACTGCGGTAGCAAAACGCGGATTCATCGCATCCATCTTCTC
This sequence comes from Rhizobium sp. ASV20, assembly GCF_016429015.1. Taxonomy (GTDB): domain Bacteria; phylum Pseudomonadota; class Alphaproteobacteria; order Rhizobiales; family Rhizobiaceae; genus Rhizobium. The sequence goes on along the minus strand of NZ_JAELTU010000347.1, from coordinate 2,239 downwards.
AAGCAGACGCCATGCCGGCGCCTCGCTGATCGCCAGGTAGGGATTGTCGCCGGTCTGGTCGTGACGGGAAGCGGAGAAGGTGACGCTCGTTACCAGACGCATGGCGATGAGGTCGAACAGGATGTCGATCTCTCCGGCCTGCAGCGGATATTTCTCGTGGAAGCCGGCGGCGAGAGCCGCGGCCGCACCGATCGGATCCTCCATGTCCAGGATCGAGTAGGCGCAGGCAATGGCCACTTCAGCGATGAGAACGGTGTGGACGGCATCGCCGAAATCGATAACGCCCGAAATTCTCTGATTGTTGTGCTCGTCGACCAGCACATTCCAGTCATTGGCATCATTGTGGATGACCTGCGCGCGCAACCGCGAGAGCTTGGGCTCAACGAGAGTTTCAAAGCGCTCGATAAAGCGTTCGAGGATCGCCCGCCTTGCGCCGTCGCGGACAAAATGCAGACGAGACCGTGCCCGCGCCGCATGACGCAGATCCCAGTCAAGCTCGCGCAGGGCGCCCGGATGAATGAAGCCCTGGAGCGCTCGGTCAAGTTCACCAAGCGACCGGCCGAGACTGCGCATCAACTCGATGGTTCTGCCAACCTCGGCAAGCGGCGTCCCGGCCAGCCAACCGACCAGACGCAACGCATGCGTCTCGCCGTTTGCGGCCGTCGTGGACGCCAGAAAGTCGCCCGAGAGACTTGGCTTCAGATGAGGAACCACAAGCTCCGAATTGGCGCCCGCAAGATGGTTGAGAAGCGCGGTCTGAAACTCGCTCTCGATCCTCGGCTCGCTGGAGTTGACGATCTTCAGGATCCAGCCAGCATCGGCCTCCGTCTTCAATCGATAGTTGCGGTCGCGCTCGCTGTCGAGCGGCGAGGCCTTGGCCGTGACGCCGAATATTTCCTTGGCTAGCCTTTCGGCATCTCCTGCAGACAGTTGAGGAGCCGGATGGGAGAGATCAGTCATAGTTGTTGTTTTTCCAAGCTATTTTTTCTTTCTGATAGCTTGGCACGCAATCGGTTTTCAGGCATCAAGTATCCTGCCGGATCAAGCAAGTATCCTGTCGGATCGAACCGGCACACTGTCGGAATAGGCCGACAGATGTCCGGCCTCAAAGCGAGAAGACCATGCGTGACCTTGACGCCAAAGATCGGGAAATACTCGAAATCCTGTCGAGGGAAGCACGCATCGCGGTCAAGACTCTCGCCGGGCGGATCGGCCTGTCGAGAAGCGCAACGAGCGAACGTGTTACCAATCTCGAGCGAAGCGGCGTCATCAGGGGTTACCGCGCCGACATTGGTGAGATCGATGCCAATGTCATCCGAGCGATCCTTCTCGTCAGCCTCAAGCGCACGCCGGCACTCCACCTGCTTGACCTGCTTGCGCGGCACACGGAGGTAAAGCGCGTTTCGTCGGTGAGCGGTCAGCTCGACCTGGTGGTCGAACTGGAGGCAGCATCGATCAACGACCTCAATCAGGTCCGCGACCTGATCGCCAGCCACGAGACCGTCGAGGACATCACGACGGCTGTCGTGCTGCGGCGGGATATCGACCGCGAATCGCGCTAATACAGTCGCAAGACAGAGTCTGTGGCCGCCGCTTTATTGACCGGACAAGCCCATCTGCATGTGGCTCACGGCCAAGTCGCAGAGCCAATTCCAGATTTAAAAATGAGAGCGCCGAAGCAACGAATGCCTCAGCGCTCTGTGGGGTGATGGTTGCCAAATCGCCAGCGCTGATCCGACAACCGCTATTTCAGTTTTAGAAGGTTCCCTTCAGACCGACGCCAAACATGCGAGGCGTCGTCATACTTGCCTCGATGCCGCCGATACCGCGGTTCTGCTGCATGTAGGTCGGGGAACGCTCGTCGAAAATATTCTTGACGTAGGCATAGACCTCGAATTCCTTGCGCAGCTGATAGCTCGCGCGCACATCCGCTATGGTATAGGGCTTGATGCTGTAGGCGGCAGTGTTGGCCGTGTCCGAATAATAGCCGTCGAGGTGCCTCACCTGGCCGGAGATGTTGAACTTTTCGGTCACGTCCCAACTTGCGCCAAGGCTGAACATGTAGCCCGGTGACTTCGCAAATTCATTGCCTTCGTAGCTGACATTGCTGGAAATCCGGTCGATTTCCGTGCGCAATATGCCGGCGCTCGCCCGGAGCATAAGATTGTCCAGCACCTGATAGTCGGCTCCGACTTCCAGGCCATAGGCATGCGCAGCCTCCGCATTGATGGTGTAGGAC
>NZ_JAELTU010000346.1 GCF_016429015.1 Rhizobium sp. ASV20 | reverse complement strand
GTGCAGGAGGCATCGATGGCCGAGGCCGGCACGATCGAGGCGCTACGCGACGAGGCGCGGCGCTGTACGCGCTGTGAGCTCTATTGTCGAGCGACACAGACGGTCTTTGGCGAAGGACCTGTCGACGCGAAGGTCATGATTGTCGGCGAACAGCCGGGCGATCGGGAAGATCTCGTCGGCCGGCCGTTCGTCGGGCCTGCTGGCCGCGTGTTCGATGAGGCTTTGTCGCTTGCTGACCTCGACAGGCGGACAATGTATGTCACCAACGCCGTCAAGCATTTTAAGTACGAGCCAAGGGGCAAGCATCGTATTCATCAACGTCCGAATGCGGGCGAGGTGGAGCAGTGCCGGTGGTGGCTGACGCGTGAGATCGATCTGGTCAAGCCTAAACTGGTGGTCGCCATGGGAGCGACGGCGCTCTTTTCGCTAACGGCTCGCAAGGATCGCCTGGAGGAGGTTCGAAGCCGGCCAATCGTTATGGATGGAACGCGGACGCTGTTCGTGACAGTCCATCCCTCCTACCTGCTTCGTATGCACGATCCCGTCAGACGCGACGAAGAGCTAGCGCGTTTTCGCGAGGACATCCGCCAGCTTGGACGGCTTGCCGGTTGACGCCAATCCAATGATCGCGCGTGTTCTCCCGCCGCGTTGGTGTAAACTCCAGCCCTTTGGCCGCTTGGAAAATTCTGGCGCCCGGAACCGTCGCACCGTCCCCGAGTTACCGGAGATCAACCGATCATCACCAAGGGCGACCCGATCACGGCTCACGCGACGCCTGTATCTGAGTTCCCTTTTGCACAGTTCGTCAATCTGAGCCAACGCTGCGGCTGCTGTCTTGGATGAGAAATTGATTGGCTGCCACGCAGCATCGCGTCACGCTACCTGTCTCGTTGGCTGGCGGGCCATCCCACAACCGCCTAGATCATCATCCAAGAAGCGGAACATTGCTGGCCAACCGAGGCAGTTCAGGTGATTGTGCATGGAAGGACGACAAGCAATGCGGCTCGTCCAGGATGACGTTCACATAGCTTGACGTTTGAAAAGCGGGCACTAGCTCATCAATTATTGGCTCCCACAGCACATCTCGGCCTTGGTGTTTCCCTCCAAGGCTTTTCTCCCCATTGAATGGACATGGCTGCGACGCAGTCATGCTGGTTGCATACCAATGGTATGGGTTAGATCGGGCAGGCAGGGACAATGGTCCCTCTGTTGCCATGCCGGAACAAAACGACATTCTATTGCTTTTGCTCCTGAGGTCGCGTGCCGTGTCAACCGGACGTGACAGCGATGATGGACGCGATGGTGTTTCCGGTTTCTCATCGCTGCCAACGAAAGGGCAGCCGGGCGTCCCGCCTGTCCGGCCCGCGCCTCGTCCTCGTCGTCAGCAGACGACGTTGGAGGCGGATATGCACCGAGGACGGACATGGCCAGCGACAAGCTCTCGACCTATAAGCAGAAACGGGATTTCCAGAAAACGCTGGAGCCAAGCGGCGCGGCGAAGCTGAAGGCGTCGAACCGTCGGCGCTTCGTGATCCAGAAGCACGACGCGACGCGGCTACATTATGACTTGCGGCTGGAACTGGATGGCGTTTTCAGGTCCTGGGCGGTGACCAAGGGACCATCGCTTGATCCGCACGACAAGCGTCTGGCGGTCGAAGTCGAAGACCATCCGCTAGACTATGGCGACTTCGAAGGTACGATACCGAAAGGTCAATATGGCGGCGGCACAGTCATGTTGTGGGACCGTGGTTATTGGGAGCCGCAAGGCAACAAGACGCCGGAGCAGGCTCTGGCCAAGGGTGAGCTCAAGTTCACGTTGGAGGGAGAGCGCCTGCATGGCAGTTTCGTGCTGGTGCGGATGCGCAACGACCGTGAAGGAGGCAAACGCTCGAATTGGCTGCTGATCAAGCATCACGACGATTATTCAGTCGAAGAGAAGGGCGCTGCCGTCCTTGAGGATAACGCAACCTCTGTCGCATCCGGCCGCGACATGGATGTGATTGCCGCTGGGAAGGGCAGGAAGCCAAAGCCGTTCATGGTGCAGAGCGGCGACGTTCAGGCGGATGCCGTCTGGGACAGCAATCATGGATTAGCGGCAGAGGAACGTGTCGCGGACACGAAGACGAAACGAAAGCCGGCGTCGCCGAAAGCGGCGAAGTCCGGGATGCCTCCGTTCGTTCATCCGCAGCTTTGCGAAACGCTCGAACGCCCGCCCTCGGCCAAGGGATGGATCCACGAGATCAAGTTCGACGGCTATCGCATCCAGACGCGTATCGAAAGCGGCGAGGTGACGCTGAAGACCCGCAAGGGCTTGGACTGGACAGCCAGATTTCCGGCGATTGCGACATCGGCCGCAAACCTGCCCGATGCGATCATCGACGGCGAAATCTGTGCCCTCGACGAAAATGGTGCGCCGGACTTCGCCGTGCTGCAGGCGGCGCTGTCGGTGGGGAAGACTGACGCATTGGTCTACTTCGCCTTTGACCTGTTGTTTAAGGGCGAGCAAGACCTCAGGCAACTGTCGCTGCGTGAGCGGAAAGAGCGCCTGCAAAAGCTGCTGGTTGATGGCGCTGGCGAGGATCCGTGCCTGCGGTTCGTCGAGCATTTCGAAACCGGTGGCGACGCCGTCCTCAAGTCGGCATGCAAGCTTTCGCTGGAAGGCATAGTCTCCAAACAGGCCGACGCGCCCTATCGATCGGGCCGAACCGAGACCTGGACGAAGTCCAAGTGCCGGGCCGGCCATGAAGTCGTGATCGGCGCCTATGCCAAGACCAACGGCAAGTTCCGGTCCCTATTGGTCGGCGTCTTCAGGGA
>NZ_JAELTU010000345.1 GCF_016429015.1 Rhizobium sp. ASV20 | reverse complement strand
GGCGCAGTTCCGCTGGGATCACGTCGGCCATGGTTGCCTGGTAGGCGCTCCGAAATATCCCCTCGCCGGCGCCGGAGAAAAACAGGCAGCCGGAAATCGCATCGATCCTGTCATGAAAGAACAATGCGATCGCAAGGGTCGAGGCACTGCGAAGTGCCGACGCCGCACAAAGGACTTTCTGGCGCGGCAGTCGGTCGGCGAAGTAGCCGCCAGCAACGGCACCGACGACGAAGCCCAGCGTTCTGACCGACAGTGCGACGCCGAGATCAGCGATGCCATCGTGCCAATCGAGGATCATCAAGGTGAGGATCGTCGGGAGGATGGCGGTTGCCGCCACGGAAACCGAATAGCTGACCCAAATGCCGGCAAAGACCTTATTGCGAAGCGGCTGGAGAATTTGCATGGGATGCTCAAAAGACTGAAGGACAACGCAATATCAAGCGAATGCCGCCGCAGAAAGCGCCGCGACGACTGCGGCATCTCGTTCAGGAGGCCTTCAGCACCCGGTCGAGAACCCTGACGCCGAACGCCAACGCGTCAACCGGTATGCGTTCGTCGACCGCGTGAAACAGGCCCCAGTAGTCGAAATCCGCCGGTACCCGCATCGGCACGAAGCCATAGCCATGAATGCCGATCTTCGACAGAAGCTTGTTGTCCGTTCCGCCGGGAAGAAGATACGGAATGGCGGTGCCGTCTGCATCCTCTGCCCGGATGGCCGCGCACATTTTCTCCATCAAAGGCCCGTCTACGGGCGATTCGATTGTCCACCCGAAGGTCCATTCGATATCGATCCCCGGTCCAACGAGTTCTGTGACCTGTTGTACGAACTCGTCTTTCGTTCCCGGCAAGACGCGCCCGTCGATCACCGCTTCGGCGGTGGACGGGATGACGTTTCGCTTGTAGCCGCCGTTAATCATCGTCGGATTGGCCGTGTTTCTAAGCGATGCCCTGATCGTCGAGGCGAAGAAACCGAGCTGGTCGAGCTGCTCGTCAATCCTGTCGTCCTCGAATTTGGTATCGAGAAGCGTCTCAAGCCCGGCCAGCAGCGCGTTCAGGTGCGGCGTTCGGTGGATGGGAAATTCGTGGGTGCCGATACGCTCGACGGCCGCCGCAAGCCGCGTCAGTGCATTATCATCGTTGACGAGCGCACCATGGCCGGCTGTACCATGCGCCGTCAGCTTGATGCGGGCTACGCCTTTTTCGGCTGTCGCGAGAGGATAGGCTCGCTTGCCGTTCGGGAGTGTGATGGAGAACCCACCGACCTCGCTGATGGCTTCGGACGCGCCATCAAAAAGGTGCCGCTCCTTTTCGGTCAACCAGGCAGAGCCGTACACGCTGCCATTCTCCTCGTCGGCGAACCACATGAAGATAATATCGCGCTTCGGAATGAATTTATCGCGGGCGATTGATCTGACTAGCGCCAGCATGATGCCGGCCATGTTCTTCATATCGACGGCGCCGCGGCCGTAGAGCATGCCGTCGCGGATTTCGCCGGAGAACGGCGGGACCGACCATTCCGTTTCGTCGGCCGGCACGACGTCCAAATGCGCATGCAGGATCAGCGCCGGCTGGGATTTGTCGCTGCCATTAATGCGGCATACGACATTGGCTCGGCCGGCGATCGGCTCTATATAAGTCGACGCTAAGCCAACCTCGGTCAATCGATCCCGGATGTAACGCGCCGCTATTGCTTCCCCATCACCCATCGTCTGCGGATCACCTGTGTTAACCGACCTGATGCGGATGAGGTCGCGGACGAAGTCCACCGCTTCTGTCTCTGCGACGCTCGTCGCTGGTTGTGTGGAGACCGAAGTCTGCATGATGTTCTACCTTTCAGATTTTAAAGCGATGGCGCGGTTCGGCGCTGAGTGGCACCGCATGTTCCAATGGTTATGGATGTCAGAGGACCTTGGACAGGAAAGCCTGCGTTCTCGGGTTCTTCGGCGCCTCGAGAACCTGCTGGGGGCTGCCCGTCTCGACAATCCGGCCCTGATCCATGAACACGACCGTGTCGGCAACCTCGCGGGCAAAGCCGATCTCGTGGGTCACAACGATCATGGTCATGCCCGAGGTCGCCAATGCCTTCATGACGTCGAGGACTTCACCGACAAGCTCAGGATCAAGCGCCGAGGTCGGCTCATCGAACAGGAGCAGTTCAGGCTCCATCGCCATTGCCCTGGCGATCGCGACGCGCTGTTGCTGTCCGCCGGAGAGTTGCGCCGGGTATTGATGAGCGCGGTCGGCAAGGCCAACGCGCTCCAGCAGCGCCAGGCAAAGCGGCCGAGCTGCCTTCCGGGGCATGCCTTTGACATGGACCGGGCCCTCCAGCACGTTCTCCAACGCCGTCATGTGCGGGAACAGGTTGAACCGCTGGAAGACCATGCCGATATTGCGGCGCTGCGCTGCAATTGCACCCGGCTTTAGGCAATAGAGGCGTCCCTGTTTTTCCTCGTAGCCTATCAATTGGCCGTTGACCCGAATGCGGCCGGCACCGATCGTTTCGAGGTGATTGACGCAACGCAGAAGGGTCGATTTCCCTGAGCCGGACGGGCCGATCACCACGCAGACCTCGCCGCGTTGGACTTTCAGGTTAACGTCGAAGAGCACCTGAAAGTCACCGAAGAATTTGTGCACGCCTTGAACTTCGACGCAGGGAGACAAGGAAATGTTCGCAGCGGCGGTCATTGGCTTTCCTTCGCCTGGATCTTCATGGTCGTGCGGTCGAGACCGCGGCCGAAATACCGTTCAAGGTAGGATTGGCCCCACATGAGAATGGTTGTGATCGTCAGGTACCAGAGCCCAGCCACGACCAGCAGCGGGATCGGC
>NZ_JAELTU010000344.1 GCF_016429015.1 Rhizobium sp. ASV20 | reverse complement strand
GAAGCAGGTTCGCGCGTCAGCCTTGCCGATAGAGTGGCGGCGTTGCTGCCAAAACACCCGTAGCGAATAAAAGCTGTCGCCGTCAGATCCGTTTGATCCGCGCAGCCATCTCGAAAAGCGCAATGCCGCTGGCCGTTGCAACATTCAGGCTGTCCAGACCAGGAGCCTGCGGAATGCGCACACTGCCGAAAGCAGACAGGATGCTTTGAGGCAACCCATCCCCTTCCGTGCCGACGACGAGCGCCATGCGCTCGCAGGCCGGCACATCGCGAATATCGACCTTTCCTTGCGGAGACAGGCTCCAGATCGCAAAGCCGCGATCGGCCATTGCCGCCAGCAAGCCGAGATCACTCGATTGCCGGCAATAAGGCAGCGTCAGGATCGAGCCGACAGAGACACGCAGCGCCTTTCGATAGAGTGGGTCGCAGCAGGTCTCGTCGAGCAACACCGCGTCGGCCCCGAATGCCGCCGCATTGCGGAACATCGAACCCATATTATCGTGGTTGGAGATGCCGCAACCGGCGAGCACCAGCGCCTGTTGCGGCAGCCGGTCAAGAAAAGCACCCAGCTCGATCTCGGCCTTGCGGCGGCCAAGCGCCAGAACGCCGCGATGCAGGTGAAACCCGACGATACCATCGAGCACCTCAGACGTCGCGACATAGACCGGAACATCGGCGGGAAACGCATCGATGATATCGCCCAATCCGGAAACGCGGTTCCTGAGCAGCAACACTTTTTCCGCGACGAAATCCTCATCCGCAGCATGAGCCTCGGCAAGGAGCCGGAGCACGACCGTTCCCTCGGCAATGAAGCGGCTCTCGCGACCGGTCAGGTCGCGTTCACGGATATCCCGGAACTCCGCGATGCGGGGATCGTCGGGATGCGTGATCTCGATGAGCCGGTCGCTCGTCATCACGATGCCGTCAGTTCGACAGGGATATGGTCGTCACGATGCGGCCAATGGCATAATCGAAGATGATGGCCTGCCGCTGGCCGCTGGCGAGCGTACCATAGAAGAGCACCTGATTTCCCGAGAGTGCCGTCGACTGTACGGTGAAGCCGGCGGGCAACAGCGCCTGAACGGCGGCGGGAGCATCCGACGGAATATTGGAGGTCGTCTGGCTCGCCGGCTTTGCCGGTTGCTTCATCGTCTTGTAGACAACGGCGCCGAAGACAGCCATAAGGCTCACCACCATGACAGCCGCAGAGACGATCTGCAGGCGGATCATCTTGCGTCGGACTTTCTCCAGGGCCGGATCGAGGGGCTTTTCCTCTTGATCGTCTGGCTCGAGATTCGTCATCGATGCGTCCTTGCTGATTGAGAGCGCCATTGAGCGCCGGAGAAATACGTTTGAGCGACCCCTTTAAAGAAGCTGCGGACAATAGAAAAGTCCTAACCGCCGACGAAAATGCCGAAGGACGGCTCGATGCGTGGCTGACAGCCCAGTTCGGCAAGGAATTTTCCCGCAATCGCGTGCAGGCGATGATCAAGGAAGGGGCGGTGCTGCTCAATGGCGAAGCGGTCACGGATGCCAAGCGCAAGGTGCGCCCTGGCGACACCTACGAGATCACGCTACCTGAGCCCGAGGACCCGACGCCGCTCGGCGAAGACATTCCGCTCGACGTGCTCTACGAAGACGAGGACATCATCGTCATCTCCAAGCCTGCCGGGCTCGTTGTTCATCCCGCCGCCGGCAATTGGACAGGCACCCTGGTCAACGCGCTGATCCATCATTGCGGCGACAGCCTTTCCGGCATCGGCGGCGTGCGCCGACCGGGCATCGTCCACCGGCTGGACAAGGATACCACCGGCGTCATGGTCGTAGCCAAGAACGATATCGCTCACCGTCACCTGTCGCTGCAATTTGCCGATCACGGCCGAACGACATCGCTGGAGCGCGCCTATCAGGCCATCGTCTGGGGTCGCCCGCGCCAGCTCATCGGCACCATCGACGCACCGCTGGGGCGTTCGAGCGTTGACCGCACGCGCCGCGCGGTCAAGCGTCCCACCTCCCAGGATGCCGACGAGGCTATCACGCATTACGAAGTGCTAGAGCGCTTCCACGAAGGGGCGGATGCAATCGCCCTCGCCTCTCTGGTCGATTGCCATCTGGAAACCGGCCGCACGCACCAGATCCGCGTCCACATGGCCCATATCGGCCATCCGTTGCTGGGTGACGCGGTCTATGGCGGCGGCTTCAAGACCAAGGCCAATCTCCTGCCGGAACCCGCCAAGCAGGTCGTCAACCGCTTCACCCGGCAGGCACTACACGCCTACATGCTGCAGTTCGAACATCCACGAACCGGCGAGATCATGCACTTCGAAGCGCCTATGCCCGACGATTTGGCCGAATTGGCCGAAGCCCTGCGCGCCTAGCTCGCCGCAATGAACCTCGCCAGCTGGACGTATATGCCCTAGCGCCCTATAATAGCGATATTAGGACCGAAATCCGGTGAGCATTCCCTTACCGAAAACGCGGCTGCGTTTTTGGAAGGAGAGATGGTTGGGGATGAGTGTGCCGGAACATTCGGCAGAATAATCCCAAGGGCGGCATCACAGCGAGACCAGCGGTCACGCTGCTATAACACTTGCGTGACCACATCCTTGAATCACGGTTTCGCCGTACTTATCTCTATGTTGGTTAAGTGCGGGGTCCCAGGACCCGTACGCCTTGGTCCGCTTCGCAGAAGGCGCGCAAATACGCCCCCAGAAGGAACCAAATCTCGAATAGGAGGGTGCACAATCATGGCCCGTAATACCTTACCGTCCATTGCTGCCGGAGAAGCCGGCCTCAATCGTTATCTGGACGAGATCCGCAAGTTCCCAATGCTGGAACCGCAGGAAGAGTACATGCTCGCCAAGCGCTATG
>NZ_JAELTU010000343.1 GCF_016429015.1 Rhizobium sp. ASV20 | reverse complement strand
GGGTGGAGCACGCCGAAACGAAAAAGTGGTTCACAATCAAACGATAATAAACAGTTGAAACTGCTAATCCGGAATCTTACGGTTAAATGCAAAACGACACCACGATCATGGACGCCATTCTCAGCGGCTGGCATTGGCCTTATCTTGGATTTTCGCGCATCGAGCGAGGAGTTCGTCGAAAGTCTCGGCCTCATCCAGAAGAAGGCCGTCTTCCAGCATCCGGGCGTAGTCCTGTTCGTGAGCCGTCCTCCCTTCGCCGGAGGGCGTCAGCTTCAGTCCACCGCCCACAGCGGCTTCATAGTCTATCTGCGTTCTGTCAGCCGCTTTCTCGGCGAAAAACATCGATTTGTGCTGCGCCACCGACTTGGCCAGATCGCGATCAGCGATTGCGCTGTCGGCGATGCCTATATCGTCAAGACGAACGATATCGTGCCAGTGGCGTGAAAAGCGCTCTCCGCGGAGCCGTTCCTGCAGACAGAAAACGTTGATTGCCGTCGCCTTTTCCCAGAACGTGCGTTCGGCATGCATGACCCGTGGTCTTGCGGTGGGAAACTCGATGCCATCGACAAGGCCTGCAGCGTCGCATGAAATGTCGCGAACGCTTGCGGGTTCTCCCGTCGATCGTGCCCCGAACTCCAGCATGACGCTTGGAGCGATATAGCCGGATCCTCCGGCAACTGCTTCATAATCGATGAAGAGTTTGTCGGCTTCGACACGGACGGTGGCTGGAAGCGACTGGGCGCTGATCGCATCGACAATGAGCGGGCTCACAGTCTCCGATACCCAGGTCGGCAAGCGCTTGCGGACCTCGCTCGACCAACGCTTTTCCTCGCTTCTGGTAGTCGGCAATGCCTCCTCGTTGTCACCTATGAAGTCACGAGCGAGTTTGCGGATATTGTAGGTTAGGTCGACATCTTCGGAAAACCTTCGAATGGCATTGTAGGCTTTAGAGAGGGACGTGCCGCCTTTGAAGACGAGGTGGTCACCGAGCGTCGTTCCATAAAGGGTCTGCAGCGCCCAGACGACCCACGTGTCCTTTTCCAGAAGATGAATCGGCCGCCCGGCTTTCTCCGCGGCGATCGCAAGAACGTCTCTTCGATCGTCCCGGTACAGCTGCATAAACTGTTCAGCCATAAGCGGCCTTTCCTACACTGCGGGCAAGCCAGCTGGGAAACTGAGGGGCGGCGGCAACGAGTTCACCGAATGCCTCGGCGGAAAGCTTCCGCTTGATGCTCGGAAGTGCCTCTTCGGCCTTTTCCGGACCAAGCCATGCCAGCGCGCGGACAGCCAGGCCGGCAGGCTTGTTCGCCAAGGCGAGCTGCCAGCGCGGCACGTGCTTCAACTCAACCGTCTGGCTACCGACAATCATGGTTCGGCTGCGGCCGGATGTGAAATAGACGGATCGGATCGGAACTTGAGTGGAAAGTCCCAGCGAGTTCGCAGCCGCAGCGCCATTCGAAACGATGACCTCGCCACGCTGGTGTGCAACAGCTTCGACAGCTTGCTCGACCGTCGGCGGTCGGCTCCCGAAGCGGCTCTTGATCGCCTTCAGATAGACCCCACGACCGGCCCGAACGAGCTCGCCGCGTTCATGCAGACGTGACAGTGCCTGGTCTACCGCGGCTCGGTTTCCCAAATGTAGGAAGGCCTTCGCGGACAGCGCCGTTCCCTCGGGAAGCTGTTCGGCATAGGCCATGATCTGTGTCGTCAGTCGTTGCATGGCAATTCTCCTGTCAGAAATATATGCAATTTTCTGACAGTGTGCAATGTGGTGGTTCCCTGCCTTTCTCTGTTTGAGGGAAGTCTGAATAGGAAAATTTTCATTTCGCTCTTTCCCCGAATGACCAAGAATCGCTCACTTGAAGGGATCGGCAACCTCCAAGCCGCGTGCTCGGCGCTATTTCAACAATTCAGTTGGCGTGACACCGCTTGCTGAAAAATATGAAGCTGAAGGATTTTGGGGCCTCTTTTGCTTTCGAACTCTGAGGCACTGTGCGGTTATTGAAAATGAACCGAACGATGTCTTTGAATGACCTTTTAAATAGCATGGCCAACCTCACTGAGCGCTCCCGGGAAGTGCCGTCGTCACCGCCGCTCGAGACAGTAGCTTTCTTCGTACGATGGTCGCGCGGACTGAAGAACTGGAAGGTCTCGACGCTTGCCGACTACGCGGGCGTTTCGGTATCGACCGTGGAGCGGGTCGAGCGCGGTGAAAAAGTGAGCGCGGAAAATCTCGACAGGATCGCTGTCGCGCTAGGGTACGAGACGGGCAAGCTCCACGCTCCGCGCATACCGCTTGGTGCAGACAAGGCGACGGAAGATCTGATCGAAACTTACGGCTACCTCGAACAGGTGTCGGTCGTCCCACTGAAAACCCAGAAGGCCATTCGAGATGCGGCGAAGTGCGCCGGCATCCTGGTTCACAAGCACGCCGTACCAGAGGTGCACGACGACGGTATCGCAAACCTAGTCGAATGGATTGACCTGGCTGGGTTCATATTGAGCGAAAATGTCGAAAGGGATGGTCAGGAACCCAAAAGACGTCGCCTATATAGGGACATTCAGGACCATGTGACCGAAATGGAGCGGCAGGGGCTGACGGTGCTCGTTGGTGTTATGGTGGTACTGTCACATTGTTTGACGTGCGGGCGCATGGAATCCGCAAGGTGGATTTCAGGCGAGTTGCAGCGCGGCCATCCTCCATTGGGTAGTCGCGGCTTGGCGAAAGGATCGGATCTGGGCAGCGGGGCGATTCGATTTGGCAAGAACGAAATGGTTTCGGACGGCTGAGAAGATCGAGACAAATTGTTGCAGCGACCCGATCGACCGAAATCCTTGCCGGGTTCGTTCACGCTTTCGAAAAGGCAGATGCGAATTCTCGGCCCTGTTGTTCAGGCCTTTATGAGAGCGA
>NZ_JAELTU010000342.1 GCF_016429015.1 Rhizobium sp. ASV20 | reverse complement strand
GTCCATGGTGAAGATGATGTCGTTCGATGTTTCGACGAACTGGCCCATCAGCGCCAGGTTGGTGCATCCGGCCGGCACGACATGCGGCCTGTCGCCCGCGGCGCGCGGCATGAACATGGCGGTGATGTAGGGCATGAGCGCAAGGCGCGCCTTGGTGTTGACGACGACCGCATCGAGTTGATCCTCGATCCCCAGATGATAGCAGAGCTCGGCGATGATCTCCCGGCCGGAGCAGGCAGGCATAGGCTTCTTGATGTAATTCCCCTCCTTGTCCATCAGCAGTGCGTAGACCCAGACGACGAGCACATCGTCGGGCTGTTCGGGGAAATGCGGCTGACGGTTGCAGGTGAAGCTCAGAACCCAGTTGGAATCGGTGAAAGTGATGATCCCACCGGTGACGGTCTTTCCCGAATAGGGATCGTTGACCGAAAGTTCCTTGAGCTTGTCCACGAAGGGCGATGGCTTGCAGGTCAGCGTGACCGACTCCCACATCGATTTCTCGGTGTCGCCATAGAACTTCTCCGGCTTGCCGAAGATCGGCGACTTTTTCGCGAGGTTCTTCCACAGCGTCCAGTCGCTGGCCTCGCCGGGTTCGTGCCGTCCACGCTGAAGCACGGGTGCCGTCTCCATGTCGCCATAGGCGGTGCCTTCCGTCATCGATCCGGTCAGCGCAAACACCACATCATTCGGCCCGACGGGGATGGTTTGGTCCTTGCCGCCGATATCGGCACGGATCGCGGTTACTGTGCGCGCATCGCCGTCGACGCTCATGTCGAGATCATAGGCACGAGTGTCGAACTGAACCTTGACCCCGCGCTCCTGAAGGTGGCGGACGAGCGGGCGCACGAAGCTGTCATACTGGTTGTATTTCGGAAAGATCAGCGCCGACATATCCTTCAGCCCATCGAGCGCATCGAGGAAGCGGTGCATATAGAGCTTCATCTCAAGGAGGCTCTGCCAGTTCTCGAAAGCGAACATCGAGCGCCAGAGATACCAGAAATTGGTTTCTAGGAAGCCGGCGCTGAAATATTGCTCGATGGTGATGTCGTCGAGGTCCTCCTTGCGCTTCAGCAGCAGCCGGATCAGTTCCCATTGCTGCGAGCGCGAGAGGCCTAGCGTCGAAAAGTCGCGGATCTGGCCGCGCTTGTGCATCAGCCGGGCCTTGGAGAAATTGGGGTCGTTGTCGTTGACCAGCCGGTATTCGTCGAGAACGCTGTAGCCTTCGGGCAGTTCGAGCGCCTGGATGTCCTGGAACATGTCCCAGAGGTTGTCGTAGTTCCAGTTCATCTCGCGGCCGCCGCGGATGATATAGCCTTCCTCGGGGTTGCCCGCGCCGTCGAGCGAGCCGCCCTCGATGTCGACCGTATCGAGGATGGTAATGTCCTCACCGGCCATGCGGCCATCTCGGATCAGATAAAATGCGGCGGCAAGACCGGCGATGCCGCTGCCGATGATCCACGCCTTGCGCCCCTCCACCTGGTTCCCGGGAACCGGACGGTTGCGCATATAGGCACCCATCATGTCGGGCGGCGGCAGGGTGTTTTCCGGGGTGTGGTGCCAATAGGCCGCTGTGGTGTCGTTTTCCACCGTGAATGTCTTGTTGCGATCCTGGCTGGAGTCTGGCGCGCGTGTCATGGAAGCCTCCAATCTGTCGACGATATCCGTGGGTCAAGGCACCTGTCCGGCCACTGGCCGGACGTGTATCGCCTTCCAACATATACCACAGGGAGTATTAGTGCATGACAGGAATGAGGCAAGGCTCATCCCTCTAGAGACAGCGCGGCTGCGACGATCTATCTCTCATTGTCTTTGCCCGGTATGCCGCGTCAATGGTTGCTGTTGCTTGCCGTCTGCAGCGAAACCCTCGGCGGCGCTATCAAACAGGCCTGTAGGTCTGCGCCACCGCGCCGCCTGGAAAGGCCCGGGAACTTTCCAGCTTGAGGCGAATCGGCGCGGCGAGCTCGGAAAACACGGACAAGCCCTTGCCCAATGCCACGGGACACACCAGCAGGACGAACTGGTCGACCAGTCCCTCGGCGATGAGACTGCGTGCGAAACCCGCTCCGCCATGGGCGATGATCGGTTTGCCTTCCCCGGCTTTCAGCCTGGCGACTTCCTCGGCGAGATCCCCACTTGCGACGTAGGTCTCCATCCAGCTCTCCGCGCCGGGCTGCAGTTTCGCGGAGTGGGCATCTGCAATGGTTTGGGCTTGGTTGCGCGCCGCCAAGGTCTCGTCTCCCAGGATTGCTTGGCCCTGTCGTGAGAAGACCGCCTTCGGGATCTGATTCATCGGTGGGGCAAACATGTCGGTCGCAGTCGGCCACCAGCCAGCCATGCTCCGGAAGGTACGGCTGCCCATGATGTGAAGGCTGGCGTTCCATAAGGTCTCAACAGACCAGCTTTTCGCTTCCTGATCGGCACCGAACATCCATGTGTTCGCGCCATTTAGATCGCTCACGAAGCCGTCGATCGACATCGACATTTTCAAGATCAGCTCTCTCACCGCTCGCTCCTCGTTTCGGTTCTATTCCGAGGACGGACGGGATCGATGATTTCCGACAGCTTATGATGATTTTCTAAGGCAATTCCGAGAAAAGCGCGCAGCAGCTTTCCATCGGGATTTGCAGGAAGCAAAACGCCGAAGCGGTTCTCAAGTTCCGTGAGGAACCGAACCGCTCCGGCGAATTAAGCTTATTCCCACTCGATCATGCCAAGCTAGAAGAAAATCGGTCCATCTGGATGGATGCTTCCATCTTTGGGTAGGACTAATTTATGTGGCAAGGTCGGCTTCTGGGGGATCTCAAAGCCTTCCGGATCCTCATACTCACCGGGAAGATATCTACCCGTCTTTGATCTAATGTAGAGGTTTATACCCCAAGCGAAATCGGTCATTTCAGATATGGAATCGCAAATAGCTCGCAACCCTTTGAGGCTCACCGAATATACCCCATTGTCAAACGGCGGGCCTCTCCGATTTTTAATAAAATGAAAATGTGTATCTCCCAGATGGCCACCTGC
>NZ_JAELTU010000341.1 GCF_016429015.1 Rhizobium sp. ASV20 | reverse complement strand
GTCGTGGCGTTTGGCGCGGGATGTCTGGGGAAAGCTACTTGAAGGCTTCGCCGGGATAGGCGCCCCAGATCTCGGACTGAGCCACCCAGCCTTCGGTGCTGTCAGCAGTGACGAGGCACCAGTTGCCGGTGCATTCGCGGATACTCATCATCACGCCGGGCTGAAGCTTGGCGATAACCGTGCCGGATGGCTGGGCCTCGCGGCGCATATTGACGAAAACAGCCTTGCCCTTGCCCTTCATCCATGGCGCGGCGATGGCCGAGCGCTGGCCCGACAGCAGCGACTGGTTGACCCAGCCTTCGGTGCCGTCGGCGTCGCGGACGCGCCGCCAGTTATCGTATTCCTGGATGATCTCGACCGGCAATCCCTGCTTGAGATAGAGCCATGACACGGCGTAATCGGAGCTTGGTCCAATACGCAGATTGACCCGCTTGGATTTCAGCGTCACGAAGCGTGGCAACGGCAATCCACTCGGCCCCTTGGCTGCCTGGGCGGCGGCAAGGTCGGTCGTCGCAAAGGCCATCATCAGGCCTATTGTGAAAATAGCGCAGGACTTCAATACTTTGCCACGCATGGGATTTCCGTTCGTTCGTCATGACGAAGGCGTTGTTTCCATCGCCCATTCGCTCCGGCCAGTGGCAATTCCTCGGATCGCGTCAGCGAGTTTTGTTTGTCTTCGCCTACGGGTCTGGTAGAAATGCCCGGAACGGGAAAATTATCCTGCTTCTTGGTTAAGAACATCTGAACAAGGCATCGCCGCTCGCCATGACGACGAAGAAAAAACCGAAGGTCTACGTCACGCGCAAACTACCGGATGCGGTGGAAACGCGAATGCGCGAACTCTTCGATGCCGAACTCAACATTGACGATCATCTGCGCACCAAGAACGAACTCATCCAGGCTGTCCGCACGGTCGATGTTCTGGTGCCCACGGTCACAGATCGAATCGATGCCGAGGTGATCGACGAAGCCGGCCCGCAGATGAAGCTGATCGCGAGCTTCTCCAACGGCACGGATCATATCGATGTCGAAGCAGCAGCCCGGCGTGGCATTACTGTTACCAACACGCCGAATGTTCTGACCGAGGATACCGCCGACATGACCATGGCGCTCATCCTGGCTGTCCCGAGGCGGCTGGCGGAAGGTGCGCGCGTGCTGACCGACAATCCCGGCGAATGGGCCGGATGGTCTCCAACCTGGATGCTCGGTCGCCGCATTCACGGCAAGCGCATCGGCATCGTCGGCATGGGGCGCATCGGCACGGCCGTCGCCCGCCGCGCCAAGGCATTCGGTCTTTCGATCCACTACCATAATCGGAAGCGCGTCAATCCGGCCACTGAGGACGAACTTGAGGCGACCTATTGGGACAGTCTCGACCAGATGCTGGCTCGCGTCGATATCGTCTCAGTCAATTGCCCGTCGACACCGGCGACCTATCACCTGATTTCCGCACGCCGACTGGCGCTGCTGCAGCCGACGAGCTACATCGTCAACACGGCGCGCGGCGATGTCATCGATGAGACGGCGCTGATCAAGATCCTGCGCGAGGGCAAGATCGCCGGCGCAGGGCTAGACGTGTTCGAGAACGAGCCGGCCGTCAACCCGAAGCTGGTCAAGCTTGCCAATGAGGGCAAGGTGGTGATTCTCCCGCATATGAGCTCGGCTACGCTCGAAGGCCGTGTCGACATGGGCGACAAGGTCATCATCAATATTCGTGCCTTCATCGACGGTCATCGTCCGCCCAATCGTGTGCTGCCGTTTCGTTAAGCCGATGCCTGTCGCGCGAAAGGGCTGAGTGGTTTTCAGCGAAACCAAAGAGCTGAAGCGGAAGCAGCGCGTCCCAGAGATCGCGCCTTGCTCTAAGCCAGGCTCTTGCGCATCTCGATTGAGGTCGTGTGGCTAAAACCTGCATGCCGGTTTTCCGCTGTTTTCACGAATCCCCAGCTTGCGAAGGTGGCGTGGTTCTCGGTCAGCTCGATGCGTGTTTCAAGCCTTAGCGCGGTGAGGCCAAGATTGTGGGCGGTCGTCTCGGCCATCGTCAGCAAGCGCCTGCCGATCCCCTTGCCCTGAGCGCTCGCCAGCACGGCTAACTTGCCGATATAAAGAGTATCAGGCTCCGCGCGGCAAAATATACAGCCGGCTATTCTGTCGCCATCCACCGCAATATAGCCGATCTCGTTGCGAGCTTTTTCCCGGAGAGACTGCGGTGTCAATGAAAGCGCGGAAGAGGGCGGATCGATCCGCCCGTCCATGTAAGCAAAAGAGGTGAGGATGAGGTCGAGCAACTCGCTCCAGTGATGGAAGCTGCCATCCAGACGCTGAATCACCAGATCGCTCACTCGGCTGCTGCCTTTGTGCGCTTGCGGCGATAGCGAATGGTTTCGAAGCGAGCCGCCAGTCCGTCGTAAAGCAATAGGCGACCGATCAGCGGTTCGCCGATACCGGTGATGAGCTTGATCGCTTCCATGGCCATCAGCGTGCCGATGACGCCGGTCAAGGCGCCGATGATGCCCGCCTCGGCACAGTTGGGAATGAGGCCCTGTGGAGGAGGAGCTGGGAAAAGATCGCGATAGCGCGGATTGGCTACGCCATCGCTATCGGTTTCATAGGGTTTCAGTGTCGTCACCGACCCATCGAACCGGCCGACTGCGCCTGTCACCAGCGGCAGGCGTGCAGCCTCGGTCGCATCGGCGGCGGCATAGCGCGTATCGAAATTGTCCGAGCCGTCGATAACGAGATTGAAACCGGCAAGATGTCTGGAGGCCGTATCGAGCGAAAAGCGTTCCTCGAAGCGGATGATTCTCACATGAGGATTGAGCCTGGCGATGGCGTCGGCGGCGCTTTGCGTCTTCAATTCGCCGATCGTTCCTGTGTCGTGGATCACCTGCCGCTGCAGGTTGGACAGCGAAACCCGGTCGTCGTCGGCAATGCCGAGCGTACCGACCCCGGCTGCCGCGAGATATTGCAGCACCGGGGCGCCGAGACCGCCGGCGCCGATGACCAGCACGCGCGCGGCCTTCAGCCT
>NZ_JAELTU010000340.1 GCF_016429015.1 Rhizobium sp. ASV20 | reverse complement strand
GGTTCTGGACCGGATCGATCTCGAAGTCAGTTCCGGCGAGGTTCTCGCGATCATCGGTCCCAGTGGTTCGGGAAAGAGCACGCTGCTTCGCTGCATCAACTACCTCGAGCAGCCGTCGGGCGGCACGATCACTGTAGGATCAACGACGATCAATGCAGCACAATTGGTGTCTCGCACCGAGCTTTCGAGCCTGCGCCGGCGTGTCGGCATGGTCTTTCAATCGTTCAACCTCTTTCCGCATATGTCTGTGCTGCGCAATGTCAGCCTTGCGCAGGAACGCGTGCTTGGCCGCAGCAGGGCGGAAGCGGACGAGCGCTCGATGCAACTGCTCGGTCGCGTCGGACTTGCCGAGAAGGCCGCGCAATTTCCTGGACGTTGCTCCGGCGGACAGCAGCAACGGATCGCCATCGCTCGGGCTCTCGCGCTCGATCCGGAGGTCATGCTGTTCGATGAGCCGACGTCGGCGCTCGACCCCGAGCTCGGGCTCGAAGTGTTGGCTGTCATGCGCGAGCTCGCCACGAGTGGAATGACGATGGTCGTTGTGACCCATGAAATGGGTTTTGCGGAAAACGTGTCCGACACCGTGATGATCATGGCGGATGGCCAGATCGTTGAAAAGGGCCCGTCGGTCGAGGTCATGCGTAGTCCGCAGCACGAGCGGACGCGTCGCTTCCTTCGTGCGGTGCATGACCGATGAGCCCAGCCGATCTTCTTATGTTTGTCCGGGGCTTTGTCTGGACCATTGCCCTGACTGCCGGTTCCTTCGCGATCGGTGCCATTCTGGCCGTACCGCTTTTGGCCGCGCGTCGCAGCCGATTTTTCCTGCTGCGCCTGCTTGCTTCGATTTTGATCCAGATCATCCGCGCCTTCCCGCCGATCCTCTGGCTGTTCATCATCTTCTTCGGTTTCGGGATGGGCTATTTCCCGATCAGCCCGTTCGTGGCGGCGCTTGCCGGCCTCGGTCTTATCGCGGCTGCGAACATGTCGGAAATCTACCGTGGTGCCCTTAATTCGATTCATCACGGCCAATGGGAGGCCTCGGCGGCGCTCGACCTTGGCCGGTGGTATACGATGCGGGATGTGGTGGCGCCGCAGGCCTTCAGAGTAGCCTTGCCGTCGGCGGCAAGTTATCTCATCGGCTTGATGAAGGAGACGGCCGTTGCCTCGACCATCGGGGTGACCGAACTCGTCTATCAGGGCAACCAGCTTTCTCAGCTGACCTTCCGCGGTCTGGAAGTCTTCGCGATCGTCGGACTGTTCTACATTTTCCTCAGCCTGCCGGTCGCCTGGCTGTCGCGCGTCGCGGACGCTCATCTCCGATCGAAAGTGGCGCGCTGATGTTTCCAAGCTATGACGAAATTGTCTCCTGGATGCCCGATCTCCTCGGTGGCCTTTCCATCAGTCTTCAGGTCACTGCGCTCAGCTTGTTGCTCGGCATTCCCTTTGGCCTTCTATTGGCGCTGGGGGTGCTGGCACGCAACCCGACGCTCCGGGCGGCATCGCTTGTTCTTGTCGAGGTGGGGCGCGGCGCTCCGGCCCTGGTGCTCCTGCAATTCATCTATTTCGGACTTCCGAGTGTCGGATTGACAATCGAAGCCTTCGCGGCTGCGGTGATCGCACTCGCCTGGAACACCGGCGCCTACACAAGCGAGATCATTCGAGCGAGCCTGCAATCAATCGCTCATGGCCAGCGCGAGGCAGCCGAAGCGCTCGGTTTGAGCCGGATTGACGAGCTGCGCTACGTCCTGCTTCCACAGGGTCTGCGGGTGGCTTTACCGGCGCTTCTCGGCTTCTCGATCCTTATTTTCCAAGGCACATCGCTTTGCTTCACGATTACCTTGCCCGAGCTCGTCAGCCGCGCCTACGAAATCGGTTCCACCACGTTTCGTTATTTCCCCGCCCTGCTTTGCGCTGGTGCTCTTTATGCCTGCATTTCGATACCCGCTGCCCTCCTCGTCAGCCATGTCGAGAAGCGCGCAAGTCTCTACGCTCAACGTTAACCTCCTGAAGAAAGGAATTCCGGCATGGCCGCATTCAAGTCCAAGACTTATCTTCTTCTGCCCGGCATCGTCGGCATGCTGTTGTCGGCTGGGCTTGCACACGCTGCCGATTGTACGCCGCAACACAAGTTCGCGACCATCCAGCCGGGCACCTTGACCGTTGCCGTGACGACCTATGCGCCGCATTCCTATATGGACGATGGCGGGAACATGAAGGGGATCGATGGCGACATCGCCGCCGAATTCGCCAAGCGAGAATGCCTGCAGGTCAAGGCGGTCGCTGTCGATCCCGCCGCAGCCATCCAGTATGTGCTCTCCGGCCAGGCGGATATAACCACAGGCGACTGGTATCGCACCGCAGAGCGGGCCAAGGCAATGAACCTGTCCGCGCCGCTTTATACCGACCAGATGGCGATCTACTCCAAGCAAGGTTTCAAGAATGTATCCGATCTTGAAGGCAAGAAGGTCGGTACGGTCCAGGGCTATCTCTGGGTTGCCGACCTGAAGACCTTGCTCGGCGCGTCGCTGAAGCTCTATCCGAATTCCGTCAACATGCAGCAGGATCTGTTCGCCGGACGCATCGACGTGGCCGTGGACGGTTATTCGACGGGCGTCGTTGCTGCCCAGAAGGGCGCGTTGAAGGATGTCAAGGTTGCCGTCGCCGCCGCCGATCCGCGCGTGAAGGCGACGAAGGAAGCAGCGCAGGCAGCCTTTCCATATTCATTGAAGGCAAAGGAATTCGGCGAGGCGCTCGATCGCAATATTGAGGCGATGCATAAGGACGGAACGATCGTCAAGATCCTCAAATCCTACGGCCTCGACGGCACGGCTGCCGATACCGGCGCTCCACGTCTGGTGCAGTGAAGCCGTGGCGCGGGGGAGGTGATCTTCCCCCGCTCTTTGCGAATAGATATCGGGAGAGATGGCGATGACGGTCTATACGGTCACACGCAGGACGCAGTCATGGTATGGAGAGCAGATTGGCATTCTGATCCTCGATGCTGCTTATCCCTGTGTTCCAGGAAATGTCGGGAATGCCACCACCTACACTTATCCGGTCCGCTTTCAGGAGGTGCGTGGCGCGTCGATCGACAGGCTTTTGAACCAGCGTGACCCC
>NZ_JAELTU010000339.1 GCF_016429015.1 Rhizobium sp. ASV20 | reverse complement strand
CGTAGTTGAGATCCTTCATCTTCAGGACGTCGACATCGGTCATCGAGCCGGCTTCGTCATCGATATACTCGTCGCCGTCGTTGACGGAGTAGAGATAGGTATCGCTGCCCTCACCGCCATTCACATAGTCATTGCCGCCCAGGCTGTCGAACACATCATTGCCATCCGTACCGGTCAGGTGATCATCACCGGATGTTCCCAAAATCGTCCCTGGCGTGCTGGGGTTGAGCAGCTGGTCGAAGCCTACTGTTTGACCGGGCGAGCCATCACCGTTTAGAAACTGAACGAATTCAAGGTTGCTCGCGATAACCGAAAGTCCGTTAGCGTCTTCAATCCTCGTAAGGGTTGAAGTCAATTTCGTGACATTAAAGTCCGCGCGTGAGCCCGTCAGGAAAAGGGTGTCTGCGCCATCGCCCCCGTCAACAGTCTGCAGTCCGGTTGAAACGTAAAACAGGTCGTTCCCCGCCCCTCCCTGCAAGGTATCGTTGCCACCGCCACTTTTCAGTGTATCGTCGCCTGCGCCACCAACAAGAATATTGTCGCCGGAGTTACCGATCAGGAGATCTGAAAATGCACTCCCGACTGCGTTCTCGATGGAGGCATAAGAATCGCCATCCGCAAACCCACCGGAACCTGTCCCCGTCGCAAGGTTGACGGTGACTGATCCGGATGACGACGAATAATCCACGCCATCACTACCGGCTCCGCCGGTAAATTGTTCGGATTGAGTGCCAGCAGTGAACGACTGGTTATAGGTTGTGCCTGGTGAGCTCGTGCGCGTTCTGTCGTACCCTTGCAATGTGATGCCGAAATCTCCCTGGCGGAAGTCCTTGATCGCGACCACAGGGCTTGCTGGATAACCCGCCAGCATGAAAAGATAGGGAACGCTTGCACCGTTGATGGTGACGTTGCGCAGCGCGAACTGCGGTCCACCTGGGGCACCTATATAGATGTTCGTGCCGTATTGGTCGGTGTGACTAAACTGGAAACTCCCATTAGCATCAACCTCCCTAAATTTCTTGTTTGGCACTTCAAATGGCTCATAGATTTGAACTCTGATTGCGCCAACGCCGTCGCCATCCGTCTCGTCTACCGTATCGATAACATTGAGCAATGCCATGACATTGGCGTCCTCAACGGACAGGTGGGCCCAATCCCATGTATCGCCAACCTTTGCGGAGATCAAATAGGTGTCGTTGCCATATCCACCTTTGAGGACGTCGCCGGTGTGATCCTCCCATTCGGTGTGATCCACCGTAAAGTCGATATTTTGATTGATGCTCGAGATCGACGTATCGCCACCCACGAGAATATCGTCGCCGTCTCCTCCGTTCAGGAGGTCCTTTCCGCTTCCGCCGCTGAGAATGTCACTCTGCCCGCCGCCGTAGAGGTGATCATCGCCTTTGCCGCCCTGTAGGACATCCTGGCCGTCGAATCCCATCAGGACGTCGCTTCCGTCAGTGCCGACAAGCGCATCGTCGCTGGGGCTTCCTCCAACCACGCGACTTGAGTTCCATGAGACATCGTAGGTTCCGAAGTCGTTGGAATGAGCAAGAAGCGCCTCGCTCCCGGCAAGCGTTACCTTGTCAAGATATTCTTGATAGGGCGGCGTGGCAGGATGAGCTGCGGAAACGCTCACTACGGTGTAGTAGGCTGCAGCCGATGACGTAAGAAACGTCTCCCACATTGCAGATTTCTCGGCGACGCTGCTGACGGAGTTCAATGCGATGTTAGGCGTCCACGCATCAGCCGAAACACCATGCGCCGCAAAAACCGAGTTGTGGTAGAGTTGTATTTGATCGTAAGCTAGGTCCTCGCCTAACTGTGATCCCGCAAAGTTCAGGCGCGCATAAAAATCCGCCTGCATAAGATCAAGTCCGACCTGCGCCAACTCTCCTCGATTGAAATTGCCGCCGGGCGCGGCATTCATCAGAAAGTATAGATTGGCTGATGCTCCTGGCAGCGTATCATTGTTCACAACACCCAGCGCCAGAGTCGCATATCGGTAGCCCCAATTGCTCAGTTGGGTGTAGTAGCCAATGCGATCTCCCATATCCACAAAAGTTTGGAGGAGTTCAAGATCAACAGTCGTTAACGGCTTTCCCATCGGATATCCCTCGTCACTTCGAAACACAATTTAGAAACTGCGTGGCATTGGCTCGGATCCGGTGCCAAATTGGCAGTTCCTGACGCGAGTAATCCAGTTCGAACTGCAAACCGTTTGGCAACGACCCATAGTGTCCGCATTGCGGACTGCGGATCCCTGCGGTTTTCGAACCGCGGTTGCACATTATGAAGTCGGTCAGCTTGCCGTTTTCCTCATGAAAGAAGAAATCCTGGGTTTGGTCACCCGGAGGCTTATAGGCAGATAGCCCATAGTCCGATGTCGCGATGGGCGGGCTTTGATCACGCGAAAGATGCCCATAAACCCACAACGCGTTCTTCGCGGCGACAGGAACATCGTACCTGTCGACAATGAGGATGCCCAGCTTTGCGGGAACCGGCCGCGTCAGAAACGGAAGCATTTCCTTTTGCGGATAAGGCTGCCAGTTATCCATTGCAAGGTATATCAGGACGCCTCCATCCTGACCGAGAGACGCGCCTTGCCGACCACCGGAGGCCAGATAAGCCTTCGGGATGGAGAGCGGAACCTCGGACTTTCCGACTCGCTTGAGGGCGCCGTGAACCGTTGGCGTCGTCTGATCGAGAAAGGTGCAGTCGCTGGACAGAGACTGACCGTTAGCATCCATCGCCAACGCAGATATTGAGCAGACCACGACAACACGAAGCCAGCGCAA
This sequence comes from Rhizobium sp. ASV20, assembly GCF_016429015.1. Lineage (GTDB taxonomy): Bacteria > Pseudomonadota > Alphaproteobacteria > Rhizobiales > Rhizobiaceae > Rhizobium. The sequence goes on along the minus strand of NZ_JAELTU010000339.1, from coordinate 321 downwards.
TCGAACATTTGCCAAAAATGGCTTTTTCCGGTGAGCGAAGTTGCTTGTTCGGGTCACTAATCCGCCTCTCATGAAGGTCCAAGCCTGCGCCGGTCGCCTCTCTTGGCTCAATCCTGGCTTCATCACGCAGCATTTTGTTTCGGGATGGCGGGCTGGTAGGCGAGCGTGGCGTCGCCGACCAGGTAATGTGACGCGCCGTCGGTCGTCTGGTAGGAGCTCGTGCCAGTGATCGCCGAGCCGTCCGGGAACGACTGACTACCTTCCGGCGTATGCAGCAGGTTAATCAGCTTGATCCCCGCCTGCGACATCGTCAGCAACTCG
>NZ_JAELTU010000033.1 GCF_016429015.1 Rhizobium sp. ASV20 | reverse complement strand
TATAAAAAAGCTCGTCGCGTGGCTGCTCGCCGAGTGACGCCGCGCCGCAATGATCGCCTTTCGACTATCCATGGGTGCAATGGAGAGAAAAACTTCTCATGGATGTGCGAACGTCAAGGCTAAAGCCATCATGGCGTGTATCTGTGTTCAGCTACCGTTCATTTAAGCAAGGGCAAAAGGCATTTGCCGCAACGCCTTGCGGTCGTTGAGACTCGGCTTCCGACTGGTTTACCGGTCCGGTCGCCGGGTCTCGCAGATACTGAAAAGTTTGGATATTCGCATGCGACTGCTTCTCGCTTTCATCGACTGGATCCGTGATCGCCGTAAACGCCGGTTTGAGGGGGAGGCGGCTCAATATTCGGCTGATGATCCGTGGGTCTTGCAGCAGATCGAAAAATTCGAGCGTGAGTTGAAGCGATAAGGCTACAGCGGTCCGAGATCGCGAACGTCCCTATAACCAATCTACTACCTATGTCTTCTGTCGCGCCTCGCGCAGATGCTTGTAGACGGTCGCCCGTGAAATGCCGAGCAGGCGCGCGAGATAGGGGACCAGATTGCGGATGGAAAAATAACCTTCCCGTTCCAGCCTCTCGACCAGGGCGGCATGATCCTCTTTCGCAAGGGCAGAGGCCGCAAGCCCCCGTTCGCCGAGAAAGGCCGAAATCACGGTATTTACGGTTTCTTGCCAGTCCGCATTGAACAGGGCGGTTGGTTGCGTGCCGGCACCCTGGAAAGCCACAAGCAGCGTTAATGCGTTGCGGGCAGCCTCGATCGGCGCGATATCGAAATTGATGCACAGCAAGCCAAATGGTTCGCCGTCGCTGTTTCGCAGGACTGCTGTAATCGACTTGAGGTGCCGACCATCGAAGTTTGTTTTCGGATAGGGGCCGATGACATCGGTGCCAAGCTCTCCGATATCCCTTAATTCCGCGAGCGAAGAGCCGCCGACATCGCGCCTGGATATATTATTGGCGATATAGGCGATCGTCTGCGTTCGCAGATCGTGAACGACGACTTCCGCATGCGGCTTGAGCAAGGTCGCAACAGCCTCGGCGACGGGGACGAATTGCAGCACGTCGCCCGGGATCGGCTTTGCTTCTCTCGGCGCACCTGTCTTTCTCGGCATGATGTCCTTTCTGTCCTTCTATTTTACAATCAGTCTATATTTGACAATTTGTCAACATAGCACTAACGTTCCGCCAACGAACACCAGCACGAACGTGTATAAGTTACTGCGGAGAAATGTCCCATGCCGGTCCTGCCAGACTTCAAGCTCGAAACCTATTTCTCGAAGTGGGAGTTCAGCGCGCGATATCACATGACCGCGTCTGACGCGCAGAGCATGACGATGGCTGAGTTGCTCGACATGGCTACACCTGAGCAGCGGCAAGCCCACGACAATCTATGGCTCGGCTACACTGAGACCTTCGGCGGCCCGGAACTGCGCGATACGATCGCCGGATTATACAAGACGATGCAGCGTGCGGATATTCTCTGCTTCGCGGGCGCGGAGGAGGGCATCTATATCGCCATGCACGCGCTCCTCGAAAAAGGCGACCATGCGATTGTCCTGACGCCGAACTACCAGTCGTCCGAAACGATACCTCTGAGCATCTGCGAAGTCACCGCGGTAGCGCTCGATCCGGAAGACAATTGGTCGCTTGATATCGATGCCGTCGAGGATGCAATCCGGCCGAACACAAAGCTGATCTCGATCAACTTTCCGCACAACCCCACAGGCAAGGTGCTCGAGAGGGAGAGGTTCGACGCCCTGGTAGCGCTTTGCCGTCGCCACGGCATCTGGCTGTTCAGCGACGAGGTCTATCGGGGCCTTGCCGTTGAAGGTAAAGCCGCGTTGCCAGCTGCAGCGGATGTCTATGAGCGAGGCCTGTCGCTAGGCGTCATGTCGAAAGCCTACGGCTTGCCGGGTCTGCGCATTGGCTGGATCGCCGGCCGCGATCACGCAGTCCTTTTGAAAATGGAGCGTATGAAACACTACCTCTCCATCTGCAATTCCGGTCCGAGTGAAAGCCTGGCAAAGATCGCGCTGCTCAATGCAGACCGGATCCTGGAGCGTAACAACAACCTTATCGGCTCCAATCTGGTGAAACTGAAATCCTTCTTTGTCGAATTCGAGCATCTTTTCGATTGGTACACGCCCGATGGCGGCTGCGTCGCCTATCCGCGCTATAAGGGCGCTGATGGTGTCGAGAATTTCGCGCGTGAACTCGTTGAGCAGGCCGGGGTGCTTCTTTTGCCGGCCAGTCTTTATGGATCCGATCTCAGCCCGACGCCGGTCGATCGTTTTCGCATAGGTTTTGGCCGCGCCAACATTGATGAGGGCATTTCGGCCTTGCGCTCCTATCTCCTGCGCAACCGTTCTTGATGCATCTCTGCGCGGCGGTCGTCGCCTGCCGCAAACAAGGACGGAGCGGATGGCGCAAATCGGCGGCCGATATTAGAATGTCGTCAGTGAAAAACGAGAGTGACGATATTGGCGCAAAGAGCCGGGAAAGCTGACCTTCCGTTGCATGGTGGCCGCGTGCCGCGTTGGCTCGGCGACCGAATGACGAGATTGGGCGCAGTCATCACCGAGGCGATCGTCCAGCATTATGGGCGCGATGAAATGTTTCGCCGCCTTGCCAATCCCTTCTGGTTCCAGTCCTTCGGCGCCGTGATGGGCATGGACTGGCATTCTTCCGGCATCACCACGAGCGTACTTGGCGCATTGAAGCGCGGCCTCACGCCGCTTTCCGGTGAGCTCGGCATTCATGTTTGCGGAGGTCGTGGCGCGCAATCGCGTAAGACCCCGGAGGAACTGCTCCATATCGGCAACCGCGTCGGCATCGACGGTTCATCGCTTGCAAACACCAGTCGGCTCATTGCGAAGGTGGATAGCGCCGCCGTCCAGGACGGCTTCGATCTCTACCTGCACGGCTTCATCGTCGCAGACGACGGCAAATGGGTTGTCATTCAGCAGGGCATGAATGGCGATAAACGGCAGGCAAGGAGATATCACTGGTTGTCAGAGGGACTGAGCAACTTTCTGGATTCGCCACATGCCGCAATCGAGGGACGGGATCAGGGCGAGATCATCAATCTTGCCGATCGGCGGGCCGAGCGCTCTCGCGATCATCAACTGGATTTACTCGCCTCGCTTGGCCCAGATAAAATTATTCGTGAATTCAAGATACTGGATGGAAGACCTCCAGCAAAAAATGAACAGGATGCGCAGCCGATGCTACCGCACCTGATCATGCCCGCACATCATGACGTGCGCGAGAAAGACGTCGACATGCGGCGCCTGCATGGAAATCTGGCTGCCGCTGCTGATCGCGGTCCCGTGGATTTCGAAGATCTACTTTTGACACCTGGCGTCGGCGCGCGGACGGTAAAGGCGTTGGCGATGGTCGCAGAGGTCGTGCACGGTGCCCCTTGTCGCTTCTCCGATCCCGCACGCTTTTCACTGGCGCATGGCGGCAAGGATAGACATCCCTTTCCCGTGCCGCTGAAGGTCTATGACGAGACGATCAACGTGATGAAATCCGCCGTCAGGAAAGGGCGGCTTGGTCGCGATGAGGAACTGGCGGCGCTCAGACGCCTGGACGATCAGTCGAGGGCGCTGGAACGTTACGTCACCGGCCCGGACCTCAAGGAGATCGTTGCCGGCGAATTCGACAATTCCTTCTCCTATGGCGGTCGCAGCGTCTTCGGCTGGGAGCCTGCCCCGAATTCGGAAGACGGCGATTCCGCGCCGAATTTTCGCGCATCGAAGAACTAGCGTGTCAGGCAAGTCGGTGGGGACGCTCTGGTGAGCGCGGCGGCGGCGCGACGTCCGAATTCATTAATGGACGTAGTTAATTTTTTAACAATTTCGCGGCTATTGCTGGAACAGACGTTAGATTCGAGAGTTTTCATGCCAAGGCGGAGGACCAGAGATGAATTTGAAGATCGTTACCGCGCAGTCTGAAGTCGAAACCGATGACACCGGAACCTATCCGGACGGCATGATGGAGCGCATCCTTGTCGACCTGTCCGCAGGTCATGAGCAGCACCACCGCCGGTCCCACGAGCGGGATTACGGCACGCGCAAGATGAGCAGACCCGTCCCGGCAGGCTTGGTGTAGGTTCCAGCGGTTTCCCTGGAAGCGCTCCAACAGAGCTCAAATGTAGAGTGGTGCCATCCTGCGCCACGCGCCGGCTCTATGGGCGCGTCCATCCCAGACATGCAGGCGATGGTTAACTCCTTTATCGGCAAGCAGCCGACTCAAATGGCGATTGTTGTCGATAAAGGGATCCGCGTCGCCTATCGTCAGCACGATATCGATCTGCCGAAGTTTCTCAAGCTGACATTCGCAGGCTAGTCCGGGCAGAAAATGCGTCGGCGTATGAAAATATATGTCGTTGTCATAATAGCCATCGAACAGATCCACGAAACATTCGATCCGCATCGTCAGATCGTATCGCCCCGAGAAGGCGACGAGCTTGCGAAAGAGGTGTGGGTGACGGAACACCAGACTGGCCGCCTGGAACGCGCCAAGGCTGCAGCCATGAACGATCGTGCATTCATGACCATTCCTTTCCGCCATCAGCGGCAGGACTTCATTCAGGATATATTCCTCGAAAGCCCGGTGGCGACGGATACGCTCCGAGGGATGTCTGCTTGAACTATAGAAGGTTTCGCCAGCAAGTCCTTCGATGCAGTAAAGCTGAAGATGCCCGGCATTCAATTTTTCCGCGAGGCTGGCGACGAGGCCGATCTGCTCATACTGCCAGAACCGTCCATCTCTCGTGGGAAACATCAATACCTTGGCGCCGGCATGGCCGAACACCAGAAGCTCCATGTCTCGTTCCAGCCGTTGGCTGTACCAGCGCAGATATTCGCGGTTCATGGCACCTTGAAAAATCGCCCTACCTTGTCTCGCAGAATTGCGTTCTGCTCGTTCATGCCATCATATTCGAAATGGCCGGCATCCAGGATGAAGGTTTCATTAAATTTCTGCGTCGCATTTACGACGGCAAACTGGCAAGGCGGCGCAACTGCAGGATCGAAGAGGGCAGGTGCAATCAGCATCGGCACTCTGATACGACTTGCTGCAATCGCGGCGTCGAAGAAGCGAAGTGTCTCAAGGACGCTTCCATGCTCTTTCTGATAGGCTTGCACTGACTGTGCGCTGCCGACGGTCGGCAAGGTCAGCCAAAGCTGCCGGTGTCCGAAAGTCGGAACCACGAGATGGCCGCGGTCGATGCGGGTATCGAAGGGAATTGCAAGAGCACCAATGCCGCCACCGAAGCTTATCCCGCTGTAGCCGATACTGCCCGCAATCCACGGATAGAGGGTCTCCAGCGTCGAAACGGCGAGCCAGAGATCTTCGACGCAGCCGCCGATGACATAGGTGTCGCGGCTCGCGATGCCGCAAAGTACATGGCCTGACGCATCCGCCGGAATTTGCGGACATGCGCTGAGAGACAGGCCACGGGAGCATGGAAACAGCACTGCCGTCTCTTCGAGCGGCAAGTCGAAATCCGGTTGCTCCCTCCCACCATAACCATGCCCTACGACCAATCCTCGACGCACCTGGCCTCGACGGGGAAGAAGAAGCCAGCCATTGATCTGGAGCGAATTAGTTGAGGTGTAGCTGATATCGAAGACGTGCCAGCGGTCGTCGCGCAGCTTGCTATGGCGAAGTCTCGGTTGCGGGTCGACGGCAATTGCAAGCTTGTATCGCTTGCGCCAGAAATCATCGAAGCCCTCGGGCGCGTCCGGCAGCTTGATGGCATGCAGTTGCTCCAGCTGCATGCCATAGGTGGGGTCGAAAGCGAAGGGATGGATTGTCGGTATGCTCATAACGGAGTTTTCGCGCGAAAGCGCGGCCCGCGCAAGGCTAACGCGCGGGCCTATTGATCCGATAGAGCACATGCGGCCGCAGGATATTTCCGGGCGGCACGGTGATGTCATCGAAGTCGGCGTCTTCGATACGAGACATGCCGATCTTCTCCATCGCTTGCCGGGAGGGAAGGTTGATCTCCGAGGTATAGCCGATCACGCATTCGGCTCCCAATTGCCGCCAGGCAAAATTAAGCCAGCAATGACTGATTTCGGCGGCATAGCCTTGCCGCCAATAGGCTCGTCCCAGAATCCAGCCGATTTCCAGCGGAAAATTGCCCGGCACTTCTTCCCCGGGACGCGATAGACCGGCACCCCCGATCAAAGCGCCGTCGGCCTTGCGTTCAACGGCTAGAAAACCGAACCCGTCCCGGGCCAATCCCTCATTGGCTTCATCGATCAGTTCATCCGTTTCCGCCGCCGTGAGAAGGCTCGGATAGTAATAGCGCCGGACTTCGTCATCCGCATTGATAGCGGCAAACGACGCACGATCCCGATTTTGCCAGGGTCTGAGAATGAGTCGGGAGGTTTCCAGATTGAGCATGGTACTTCCTGCTACAGAACGGTCGACGCAGGTCTCGTACACCTCGCGCCGAAGAGTTTCGTGGTGCCTCCATCCATGAAACCGCGGGAAAAGTCCACTGCCGCGTGTAGTCGGTGCCTTTTGCAACATCTCGAAACTCGCTCTCCCAAGTTCGGCGTTCTGCAACGAAAAGATGAAGGGGATAGCTCGGCTTTCTTGCGCTCCGAAGTCGCTTCCCGGCCTCTTTTGGAGTATACTCTACAAATGATTAGGATCTCAGTAGCGCTCCTTGGACTGTCGATTTCTGGTTTGGCACTGGCCGGGCAGGGACAAGCCATTCAGGCTGGCGACAAGATACGGGATTGCTCGAATGCTGCTGATGAGGTTCTGTCGAAGACTAAGGGGCGCCTGCTATCGGTCAGACCTCGCGAGAACCGCTGTATCGTCACCGTAATCGTACCACATGGCGAACAGCGGCCAGAGAAGGTCGTTGTTGGCGTTGACTACATCGATAATGATAGCAACATAGAGAATGGCCAATAACTGCGCGTCACAAAGGGACCGTATGAAAATGGGCGATATTATCCAGTTCAGGCCCATGAGGAGATTAAGCAAGCCACTTGAGCGGCAAGCTCGAGTGGAAAGGGAACTGCGGCTCCCTGTCTCAAAGGCGGCAAGTCGTCCTGCCCGGAGCGACCCCGGTAGGCAGCCATCGGCGAACACGCCATCCAAGACGAACCTTCCACTTCATGGCATCGCCATCGTGCTGGGTGCGATCCTCGTCTACGTGCTGATGATTTCGCATGTCGTCGGCCAACCGCATTATTCGGCGCGCGCAAACCTCATGCCTGCGGTTTTTGTCGAGAACTAGCCTCCCGGAGCACCATCTCCCATTGGGTGCCGCGCCTTTATTTCTTCGTGATCCAGGCGGCCTCATCGACGCAATTCCGGCGCTTTTGTCGCCTATCGCGCCATGCCCCGCAACATTGGCTATTCTGGCGACCTGATCGCCAGCGTGAGAAATATTTAAGCCTGTTCGTTAAGTGAAGATTCCAGTGAATCTGGTGTAGTCTCCCTCAGGTGATTGTTTATGGAGAGCATTCCTTGTCGCGGCTTAGAATTCAACAGCTGCAATGGATCGGAGCCATAGCTGTTATCATGGTTTGCTTGATGATGGCCGGCTCGACAATTGCCTTCAGCCTGTCGGACTACGTAAACTACAAGCGCGGCGTCGCGGAATTCAATCGATTCCATGTGGCGTTACATGCCGCAGCCGCGATTTCCAGGGAGCGGGGCCCCGCGAACAGTCTCATGGGCGCTCCGCAAGAGCAGCAGTCGCAGCTTGTCGCGGCGTTGAGGGAGAGCCGACAGGAAACGGATCGCGACATCGCTAGCATCGAGACGCATTTCAAAACGGAGATCGACGGATCTGCAGAGATGAGCAATGCCTTCATTGCCCTCAAATCGCAGCTGCAGACCGGCAGAAGCGCCGTAGATGCAGTTGCCGATATCCCGTACGATCAACGCAGTGGCGCAAGAATAGCCGAGGCGATCCGAGCGATGTTCAGGGCGGCCGATCGTGCGCAGGATTACCGCGACATCGCCGGCCGCTCTATCATTGCTCTGGCACCCGAAACCAGTGCCGAAGTAATACTAACCTCCCTCGCTGGAACACTCAGAGAGCGAGCCGGAAGGGTTGGCTCCTATGTCGTGATGATGGCGACTTCGCAGGGCGATGCGCGGCGGAACTATCGCGCAGCATTCGACGCGGAGTTAAACCGGCTTCAGGAGGTTAATGCGATTCTGAAGACCTACACACCAGTCGCGCTCCAGTCTCCGGGCATTGCCCAGGTGCTGGATCAGGTGACGGTAAACTACTTCTCCGGATCCTTGCTTTATGCACAACGGGTCGCTTTCGAATTGAATAGCGGCAATCCGCCAACACCAGCCGAGTTCAGTAAAAAATATGTTCCAGGACTGACCTCGACCGAGAAGTTGCGGGAGGAAATCGAGAACAGCTCGCTAAGCTCCCTGGAAGCCATGCGGCAGAAGGCTTTCAATACGATGCTGGTCGCGATTCTGCTGGCCGGCACGGCAATATCTGTCATGCTCGGTCTGGTCTACGTGCTCGGACGGTCCATATTCCGCCCCATGCTTTCGGCCATCCGGCAGATTGACGATATCGCCGCCGGCAATCTTCTTCAGCCGCCGCCGATGCGGCATGCAGGCAGAGAAGCGCGCGAGATGTTCCAGCGGCTCGACCTGTTGCGCGAGCAACAGCGTTTCAAGCGGCATCTGGAGATAGAGCGCAAGTCAATGACGGAAGAACTAAGGCGCCTCTCGCAAACGGATGCGCTCACCGGTCTTCTCAATCGCCGCGCCCTTGGCGAAGCGATGGGGGAACTGCTCGCGGCTCCCGGAGCCAGCATCGATGGAATTGGCATCATCATGTTCGACATCGATCATTTCAAGTCGATCAACGATCGTCATGGCCATGCCGTCGGAGATCTGGTCCTGCAAAGAACGGCTGAGATCTTGAGCCCCTATCTGCGCGCGCAGGATCTGTACGCACGCTATGGCGGTGAGGAATTCCTGATCGTGTTGGTCGATGTGACCGAGGACTTCGCGCAGGCGACCGCCCAGCGCCTGTGCGAAACCCTTTCCCGGGCTGTCATCAGCGAGGAACATGCACTGACCGTTACCGCCAGCTTCGGCGTCGACTGGCGAGCGCAGGGCGCGTTCGAACATTGGGAAGAGGTAGCGGCTGTGGCTGACAGGCGCCTTTATCAAGCCAAGCGGAACGGGCGCAACATGGTTTGCTTCTCTGATACGCCGGAGGAGAAGGCCGTCGTAGCGATTGCGGAGACCGGATCGCGAGGCGCAAGTGGCACAGACGCCGCCTGAACGGGCAGCCGCTTTCGACATGCATAAATCCAACGCCTTTGAGCGCAAAAGCGAATCTGAACGATCGCGACGTACTTTAGTAGGTCAGCGTGACGACGACCGTGTCGATATAGGCACCGGGAGAAGGAGTCGTCTGTGGCGGCACGCGACCATAGACCGTCAAAAGCTGTGCCGTGCCAGTCCCCGTTCCGGCCACTGTGCTACCGGGTGTATTGACATCGCCCCATGGCTGCGAGCGGTTTGAATCCTTGTATAGGCCATAAGTCACCGTCTGGGTTCCCTGGAACATTTTTCGCGCTGTCGGTGCGGCATTCGCCGTTCCGCCGTTCAGCGAGATCGTATAGGGCGTGCCTGGCGTACAGGTCGCGGTCACCGAGCCCGTGGCATCGACATTGGCGCTTAGCACGCCTTGTGTGCCGAAGTTGATGTTCTGGACGTTGATCAGGCAATTCGCGGCGACACTTGCGCTGACGGTGAACGTAGCCGATCCCAAGGTTCCTGAGGGTGCCGCGCAGGTGGTGGCACTGCTGTAGCTATAAATGAATGGAGTGTCGCCAGCCGCGAAGCTTGATGTAAAAGCTCCCGTCGCTGCCGTGGATTGACTGCCCAAAGCCGAGGCATACACCGTCAAGCTACCCGAAGCCCCGATCAGTGAACCGCCACTAAGCAAAGCCATAGTCAAGGCATAAGGGGGTGCCCGCGATGGATAGGACCAGCTGCTCGATCCCCAGGCCACGCTGTAGCCGGTATCGGAATAAAGCTGATAATTCAATGAACTGGTTCCGTTCGACATTTGCCGCGCGGCTGCCGAGGATGCCCCACCGCTGCCTGCGCCGATATTCGGGCAGATCAGGAGGCGCTTGCCGATATCCAGCAAGCCTCCGGTGCAGCTGACGTTCAGCGTCGAGGTGGTGTTGACTGGATTGCCCGACAGCGTATCGACGGGACCAAAATTTACGTTGGCGACGCTGAAAGAGCAGCTTTGCGCAAGGACCAGCGAGGGTAACAGCAGGACGAACAGAAAGGCAATCGAACGAAACACTTTTCCTGCTCCCTCTTAAAAGCACCTGATATGATTGATCACGACCTGCTGCCCGCGCTGTGGCTTATAGGCAAACTGGGCATGGCACTTGGTCCCGTCGCCTAGGGAGACTTCGATCGTGTTTTGCCCATGCAGGCCGCGGATATAGGCCTGGCCGTCATAGCCGATGACGAATTCCTCATCCGCGCCCTGCAATTTGCCGCTAAGCCCGGCGGAGAGGAACGCGCCGTTCTTGTCCTCAATCGTCACGAGGGCGGCCTGCGGCGCCTCCGACACGCCGAACTTGACGACAACACCGCTGCGATCCGCCGGAACGACGACCTCCTTCGTCGCGGGTACATCGGCATCGACGGGAAGGTTCTTGGGGTCGATGGATACGGTGTTCGGCTCATAGGAATTCAGATTCGGCACCAAAATTCGGCCGCTCTGATCCGTTTTGCCGACAGGCCTATTTTGCTGCTGAACCTCGACGTCGGGGGCACCGACATCGACGACGGCGAAGGCATCATCGATACGATTGGTTGCAAAGACGCTGCCCCCCGCGACAGCGATGGCGCCATCCATCCGCGCCGTGGCACGAGCGTCCTTATTCTGCTGCTGAACCCCGGCCTCGAACTGCGCGAAAGGTGCCCGGTAGCTGACTGCCGCCTCCCGGTTGGTGTCTTGCCCCTCCGATGTACGCAGCCGCCAGCCGACACTGCCGTCCTCCTGCTGTAGCGATTTGGAGACATCGGCAACGACATCGAGACCGTTCGGGCCGCTTTGAACGCCGGTGTTTGCGTTGATGTTGCCGCCGAAGGGGATCGAAAGACCGGCAAAGACACCGAAGTTGCTCCGATTGTCGAGGTCGGTGAAGGCGGTGGCGTAGAGTGTCATGTGCTTGAAGGTCTGGCTATAGGAAAGGCTGGCGATTTTGTTTTTCGTGCCGTCGGCGCTTTCCAGCCTTGTGTAGGAAAGGTTGAGGCTGGAAAGATCCAATGGCGTCGGCACGCTGAGAGTGACCTGATCGATAGCGCGGGGCACGCCGGCGCTGAATATCGTGAACTCCCCCGCCGAGCTGGTTGTCGGCTTGGCGGAAACGGATGCGATGTCATCGTAATTGTCGAAGGCGCGCTGTATGCGAGCATAGAGAGCCCATTTGTCGTAGTTCAATTCAACTGAGGCATTCACAAGCGCACCGGAACGATCGCCGCTTTTGCTTCCCGCGCCGGCAACCGACGCCACGCCCCAGGCACCCAGCGGAAAGGCGACACCCGCGCCGCCATTCAGGAGATCCGAGCCACCCTCGAAATGCCCCTCAAGTGTCAGCCAGTCGGTCAATCCGTAACGGGCGGTGGCGACGCCCATGATGCGGCCGTCATAGTCGTCCGATTCCGTACCGAAATCCCGCCGGGGGGTACCGAGCTCCGCGGAGAAATCCAGGAGGCCGCGTCGCAAAAGCAGATTGGAGGAATAGAACGGTAATGTCTGGGTCGTTTCCCGCCCAAGGCTATCGCGAAGGACGACGGTCGCTTGTCCACCACCCGAAAAGGCTGGCAGGTTCGTCACCTCGAACGGTCCGGCGGGAACATCACCGGAATAGGTTCGGACATTCTGCGTATAGATTTCAAGCGTCGAAGGGACTGCAGCGGTGCCAGCGAATGCCGGAAGGGGCTCGGTCACCAGATCGGAGCGCAGCGAGAAATTGCGTTGGAATTGGATTCCTCCGAAATAAACCGGCCGCGTCCATGACAAACCTCCGGTCGTCAGGTCGCCGGCGCGATAGGTGACGAGGTTTTTCGGATCCGAGTAGCTCCAGGTGGTGTTGAGGCGCGTCACTCCGTCGAGGCTGCCGTTGGAATAGCCGGCTATGAAGGATTGGCTGAGCGTGCCGTATGGGCTAAATATCCGGGCGTCGAATGATCCCGATATTCCTTGGAATATGCTGGAGTCGCTCTGCAGGAGGCTGTTTGAGCTTGCGTAGAGGGAATAGTTGAGCACGGCGCCGTAGCCGGACTGGGGCGCAGGGACCTTGCTCTCCTCTTGTTGCCTGACGTTGATAACGTGAGGCATGCGGCCCTTATCGGTCGTCTGAACGTAAAGACGCTGGGTCTCCTCGTCGACTTGGTATGACAGGCCGGGCAGCGTACTGAGTTCAATCAGCTTACCGTCATCGGCGCCTGCCGGTGGCTTTATGCCGACTTCGCGCAGTTCCCCGGCTGTTGCTGCGAGCGAACCATTTGGGCGCTGTTTGAAATTGCCGATCATCTTCACCGAGACGTTGCTGATGAATACTTCAAGATAGACGTCACGCGTGCCAGCAGATTGGTCAGCGGTCACGACTGCTGCCGGCGGATTGGGGACTTCCTGGGCACGCAGCACCGAAACCGAAAGAGAGATGCTTACAAGAACGGTGCCGACCCTAACGCTTGATAACAGCGATGTTGGCATTGAATGGCCCAAGATCGCTTTGGCCTTGCAAAGTTAGAGTGCCGCCGGAAAGGGATTTTGCGCTCCCGATCGGCCATTGCATTGTGGCCCCCCCAAGAACGTACCCGACCAGGCCGTCCCGGCTGCCGATTTTCGCGGCTCCTTGCTTTAGGGTGATGTTTGACAGACGAAAACGACTGTTGCCGTTGTTCTTGCCGGTTAGAAAAAGACTGTTGCCCTGACGACTTAAGGCCCAGGAAACATCGGCGGCCTTGGCATCGACATTCCTGAAAAAGACAGGGATCGAGTGGCGCACAATCAAAGTTACTGTACCGGCGCGCGCGCGACCCGGATCCGGCAATTCATCAACGATGACGCGATATGTCTCCTCGGCCCGCACCGGTGCCTTGCTCGTTCGTACCACCCTGACCACATATTGGGCATTCGGCGCCATCTTGGTAGCCGGTGGGCTCGCCACGACGTCCGTCGTCGGTTGGAGCTGCTCGACACCGCCTGTTTGGCTCCATTTGAAAACGCGCACCTGCACATTTATGGGATGATCGCCGTCATTGGTCAGGTTGAGCACGCCTGTACTTGTGGGCGCGACAAGGTCGAGATTGGTCGGCGCTGCTCGCAATGAGACGGCGCTTGCGAAATCTGCACTCAGGACAAAGAGCGTCGTCGCGGCAATGCATGACAGCATGCGTCGCATGATAGCCTCCTCAGTCTAGTGGATTCAGTAGGTAACGGTAATTGCCACCGTATCTGTATAGACGCCGGCAGCGGGCGTGGATTGTGGTGGAACCAGACCATATACGGTGAGGTTCTGTACGCTGCCATTGCCGGTACCTGCTACGGTATCGGTGCCTATCGTAACGCCCCAATTCTGGGTGTGTCCGCTATCTCTGTATAGGCCGTAATTGATCGTCGCTGCCCCTGTCCCTACCATCTGGCGAGTGGTCACTGTTGCGCTGGGTGCTGCACCGGCACTTAGGCCGACGTTATAGGTCGATCCGGATGTGCATTGGACACCGATGGTCGCGGTCTGGGCGATATCGGCCGTGATGACGCCACTGTTGCCAAAATTGAGATTGCCCACGGTCTGTATCGTGCATTGAGACTGAATGGTGATGGTAACGGTCATATTGCCAGTTGCTGTGGCGGCCATGACGGACGGCGCTGCTATGATCGTTGCAACACCGACGAGTATGGCACGGCGTAGCATCTTCTGCATTCGCAATCTCCCTAATCATGCTCTCCAATACGTCAGAATATAAGAAACTAATCATATGTTAGTGATTCTGGCAATGAGCTAGAAACCGCGTGCATGAGCCGGGAAAGTATCAAAAGTGTTGTTGACTAGTATAAGTTGCAACTTCTTAGCATGTATTTGTATACAAACGTCATTTTTGAAAAACATGGTTAACGCCAAGTTGAACTGGCTATCATGATTTACGCAAATACAGTGGGAATACATGTTTCACTGCATCTGACTCATGCGGCTGCCGCCGTGACAGCATCCAGTCCGTAAGTCGACCAAGTCAGGAGGGGGAGCACGTCAAAATAGTGTGCGCCTGTATCGGCTGACAAGGCGTCAATACCCGCTTTGCGAACAAGTACGCGCAAGGCGTTCACATGACGGCGAATAGGGTCAATCAGTCGCTGGCAAGTCCCAGAACCACGACACTCGATCTTTCGCCGTTATTTTCGGCCGTATTTAATACGGCATTGCTGACGGCTTCGATAATCGCATATTTCTCGGCTTGATAGTTCCAATACTCCGAAACGAAGGCGTGAGACAGCCAGAAACTGCTCTTCCCCGGTGCTCCAGCCCAGCCAACACTGCCGAATTCGGCGGCCCGCTTGAACAGACGCTTCAAGTGCGTTTTGGAGATCATGAACTGGCTCTGCATGGCCTTCATGGAAAGCGGACCGATCAACACCTTGTCAGCATCAAGATCGATCGAGGTAATGCGCGATATTAGATAATCCATCACCACGCTGCCCGATGTCGCCGTATTGAACAGTTTGAATGTCACTCCGGGATTGCGCAGAATGTCACTGCCTATGATCCTTTTGGCGAGAATGGGGTGCATACGCCAGATCGCATCCGAATCTAAAGCGATCGCTGCCATGCGGCTACCGCCGTCGAGCGTATCAAGCACGATGAGATGGGTATGAATCCATCGCATCATGTACTCCCGGGTAAATGGGGTCGGCTCCAGCAAGGTGATGCGTCGATCTGAACCGCGCTGCACTGGCTGAATGAATTTGTAGGCCAGCATTTCCTTGAGAAAGGCAGCAGCGGTATTGCGACTGGCGATGCCGTGCTTCACGGCAAAATCGATGAACCGGCTGCTATAGAGCCCTGCCGTGGGCTCATCAGGATAGCCGAGGGAGAGCGAAAAGCCGGCATGCGCCATCAGCCATCGCTGCTGCTCCGCCATAATCGAGGCTATGCGGGGGTTCTCGCCGTATATGGCCATAAGCTCATGGGCGTTCTGCAACATTGCAGATAGAAAATGCTTGTTACGAACAAGCTCATTTGCCGTGAATACCATGCGGAGAAATTCGTTATCTTCGGTTTCACAAAAGAATCGTGGTTCGGCCCCAACTTCGCCACAGGACAATAAAATCACAAGAACAATGGTTTGTCTTGTGGCACACACGATTAACTTTAAGGATAAAGCTTAATAGTGAAAGATATCCTTCTTAGGCCGATCATTTTCCGCCCTGCGCTTCTATCAATATTTCTTTGCACAAAGCCTGCAATTGGCCATGTTTCGGTAAAACCCGCGCCATAGTTCTCGAGACAATGTGTATCCGAGAAATTGTCAAAAGGAGCGGCCGATGGATACACAGCCTGTGAGATGGTGGAACGGTCAAAGCGAGGCAAGCCGGCGACTAGGTGTCGGTCTTGCCGTTTGCGGGACGGTGGTCGGCGCGCTCTATCTGATCGCCGAAACGGCACCCAGCGAACGCGCAATGCGGTTCTTCGATGACAGCGGCCGCATCACGGTCAACGCCGCCCGTTCGTTAGCGCATAACGCAACAAGTGGGCCGCAACTCGCTGTCGATGCCAGTCCCGTCCGGCAAATGATGGCGACAGCAGTGCCTATCCCGACACCATCTCCCTTCGCCAGTGCCAAGGTTGTCGCACCGGTCAGGCGCGTTGCTTTGCATTCCGATGCGACAAAGACGAAGGTCGCAGTTGCCGATGGAGCGGAACGCTTCGACCGCTGTCTGCCGCAATGTGAAACGCGCGACCCTTTGATCGCCGGATATCCGGAATATGCACAGGCCGAGTCACCATCGGTGACCCAAGAACCGCTGCCCGTCGTCGAGGAAAAGGCGGGGTTTCGCCCCTTGGCCGGCGCGCGCCATCTGTTGAACCAGGCGGTCGACGCCCCGGGCATGATGCTACGTCGTAGTCGAGAGGCACTCGACAACGTCGCCCGTATAGACTGGTGATATTTACTGTCCATAGACAAGTCGGTGCCCATCGCCGCGTTCGTGCGGCAATAGGCACCGATATTTCCACTCCAGGCGAAGCTCGCCGGAAAACGGCTTTATTGCGAGGTCGCTAGAAACGACCAGCGAGGGTCGTATTGTGCAATAGCCTGCAAAGGTTGACGAGGCCCGAGTCGAAATTGCCCGAAGCCGTTACCTGACGACAGGCAATGAGCATGCGCTTCTGTTCGGCGCTCGACATGCTGCGGAAAGCTGCAAGCGTGCGAGTGCTTGTGCCGCTACCAATGCCTGAACTTCCGGAACCAGTTCCAAGGCCGCCGCTTGCCGTGCCTATTCCACCGCTGCCGCTCGTGCCGGTTCCCGTACCTGTGCCACTGCCGGTGCCGCTGCCACCACCGGACCCGTTGCCGACGCCTACGCCTACACCGACGCCAACTCCGGAACCGCCGACGGATGCACCCACACCGGCATTGATGCCGCCCGAGCCACCGACGGAGGCTCCGAGGCCCGCATTGACGCCGCCGGAGCCGGCAGAAGCTCCAACACCAGCGTTAACGCCGTTGTAACCGCCCACGGACGCACCGACGCCAGCATTGACACCGCTTGTTCCAGATACGGAAGCGCCTAATCCTGCATTGACGCCGTTCGTCCCGCCGACCGAGGCCCCGACGCCGGCATTCACTCCGTTGGAGCCGAGACCGGCGCCGACACCGGCATTGATGCCGCCGATGGAAACACCCACACCCGCGCCGAGTCCGCCACTGCCGGACCGGCTACCACCGTGATCCGTTCCACCGCCAGGTTCTGCATAAGCTGTCGAAGCCAACAAAAGAATTGCGGATGCGGCGACCGCCATCCGTGAAGACCGTACTTTCATGACTAAACTCCGTTTCAGTTTTGACCAGTTAAGCAGCCAGTTTCTGATTGTCGGAGCGCGCGCACCGTAGAGTTGGAATGAATGGGCGACGTCTGTTGTCCTTTCCTCCCAAGGTAATATTGTAGGATAGTCTAATTTAGTAATATCGCAATATTAAATTTCGCGGATGCCTTGCAAAATGATAACGTTGCCAACGGCCCGCAGATAGACGTGCCCTATTTCGCAACAGGGTTGTTCTTACTTCATATTTTGGACAAGGCTATTCTGCGGAAGCGGGCGGCTAGGTACGCTCAGCCCAGATCTTTGCCAGTTCAACGAGCGTTTTAACGGCTTTCTCCATGTCCTGGCGACTGACCCACTCCAGCGGCGAGTGAAATGCGTGGCCACCGGCAAAAAGATTGGCGCATGGCAGCCCCATGAATGAGAGCCGCGAGCCATCGGTGCCGCCGCGAATGCTGCCACGTACGGGCGTCATGCCCGCGCGACGGATCGCCTCAACAGCATAATCGACGACCTGCGGGTGCTCATCGAGGATTGTCTTCATGTTGCGATATTGGTGCTTCACCGTAAACGTGTAGGACGAACCGGGATAGCTGGTCATGACGTCCTTGACGATCTCTTCAAGTATTGTCTCTTTGACCGCGAGCCCGGCCTCTTCGAAATCACGGATGATGAAACCAAGCGAGGCCTTCTCCATCGAGCCGCTGACACCGGTCGGATGAATGAAGCCGACACGACCGCCTGTCGTTTCAGGTGTGATGTCCCTGGGCAATCTATCGATGATCGCACCAGCAATCTTGATTGCGTTTTCCATCCTCCCCAGCGCGAAACCCGGATGAATGGCAACCCCCTGAATGAGGACTTCGACACCATCGGCCGAAAACGTCTCGTCTTCTATGTGGCCTGCGGTTTCACCGTCGACCGTATAGGCAAATTGCGCTCCCAGCTTTTTAAGGTCGACCTTGTCGACACCGCGACCAATTTCCTCGTCGGGCGTGAACAGCAGCTTGATTGTACCGTGGCGGATATCAGGGTTGTCGACGAGATATTGCGCAGCAGCCACGATCTCGGCGAGGCCGGCCTTGTCGTCGGCTCCGAGCAGTGTCGTGCCGTCGGAGGTGATGATGTCATTGCCGATCTGATCGCGCAGGGCAGGGTGCTCATCGAAGCGAATGACCCGTTGCGGATCGCCTACGAGCCTGATGTCGCCCCCCTTGTAGTTTTGCACCATCTGCGGCTTGACGTTCGTGCCCGTGAAATCGGTCGCGGTATCCATATGGGAGCAGAAGCAGATGACCGGAACCGGCTTGTCGACAGTCGACGGGATCGTCGCGTAGACATAACCGTATTCATCCAGATGCGCATCGGCGAGACCGATTGCCAGCAACTCCTCAACGAGGATGCGGCCCAAATTCTTCTGCTTTGCTGTCGAGGGGTGCGTGCTCGAACTCGAATCCGACTGGGTGTCGACAACAACATAGCGAAGGAAGCGATCGGTGACGGTATCGGTCATGAGCCTGATTCCAATTGGTCTTCTGGGTTGCATAGCTATAGCGACATGCCGCCTCGTCATGAAACCATTTTCGTTGAAAAAATCAGTCTCGGAGGAGATTCAAAGTCGCCGGAAAAAGATGGGAGGACGATCGATCGCGGCCATGGGCCGGGCGATAGGTGTCGATGCCGAAAGCACCGACTAAAGGCGGGCCGCCCGGCCCGTGGGCGGGGCGGCCATCCAGTTCGCACCGCCTCGCAGCGGTAAAACTTTAGTTTGTCGCGGTCAGCGTCACCGATGTGCCGGTCGCAGCGAGATTGAGGCCAAGCTGACCCGTGACACTAACCGTCTGAAGCTGGATGGAGCCGGCAGTGCCGCCGACGAGAATGTTCGTGCCGACGCCGGCACCCACGGTCGCTTCAACGGTGGCACCCTGATAGAGACCGCTCAGAGAACCGCGATGGTAGCCAGCTGTCGGCGCGAATACCAGCCAAACGAGCCGGCTGCGGGTCGTAAAGCCGAGATCGACGCCCATCTTCCTGATCGCACCGGTGTAGTGATCGACGCGCGCCTTTCCGACTGTCGAATGGAAGGTGCACTCCACTTCCTTCGCGGAGCCGAGGACATAGCCCACACCGCCGCCGATTTCGCAATCGAGGTAGCCGATCTTGACACCATTGCGCTCGTCGGTTCCCTCATCGCTATAGGTCGTCAGATCAGCTGCGCGCACCGCCGCCGTGCCAGCGACCACAAGCGATGCGGCAGAAAGTGCCAGTGTCAGGATTTTTCTCATCTGTTTTCTCCTTGTCAGAGTATTATGGGTGTATTCACCCTTTGGCCAAGCCGACAGAATCAGCTCTCAACTAACGTCTGTAACTCCACAACGATCCTCAAAATAAGGCGGCTATCGTCATGATCCACCTTAGATTATAGGGTGATAGAACGGCGATCACAGCCCTTCGTTCCTTCACGTTTTGCAACCGATTGAATCGCGCGGCTACAAATCGGCCACGGGACACCGCAAAACCAGCCGTCAGTCAATCACGCATTCTCGGGCAGCTTCTCTTTCGCGGTGAAGGCGAAAACATCGACCGGTTCACCCAAGCCCTTTAAGGGAAAGGAGCCAAGGCTTTCCATGTCGCGCTGACAACCGGCCATTTCGACGAAGGCTTTGGACAGAAGCACCGGCCGCTTTACCTGCTTCGTCAACGATTCCAGCCGTGAGGCGATATTGACGGCAGGGCCGATGACCGTGAAGTCGAGCCGCGTCCGCGAGCCGATATTTCCGTACATCACGTCGCCGACATGTACGCCCACTCCGTAGCGAAGCACCTCGCGGCCATGCTTTCGGTTCTCTTCGTTGAGTGCCGCCACCGCTGCCTGCGCCTCGCTGATGGAGACGAGCAGATTGTGGCAGGCCTTGGGATCGCTAAGCGGAAAGATGGCCAGCAACCCGTCGCCCATGAATTTCAGGATCTCGCCGCCGTGCTTCTCGATCGGCTCAACCATGGCATCGAAATAGCCGTTGAGCATCTCGATGACATCGTCTCTCGGCCACATGTCAGAAATCGTGGTGAAGTCGCGAAGGTCGCAGATCAGGATTGCCGCACCGACAGTGGCGCCGCTGCCGCGTGTCGTCGCTCCCGCCAGGATCTGCTCGCTGGCATGCGGCCCGACATAGGTGCGTAAAAGGGTACGCGCCATAATGTTCTTGAGCCTGATCTCTGTCACCATCGTCAGCGCCGGCAGCAAGTCCCTCAGGAACGTGATATCCCGTTGCGTGAATCCGCCCGGCGCATCGGATGCGAAGGTGACGATGTGGCGCTTGCCGAGCGTATGATAGATTGGCCAGGCGATATAATCCGTCAGGCCTTCCGCATACATTTCCTTGTACAAGGGATAGGTCAGCTGGCTTTTATCCGAGACCTCCAGATTTTGCCGGACTTCGATTGCGCCATTGAAAATCTCGTTGATGGGACTGGCCAGAAACTGCGGCGTCTTCTCGACGCCATAGCTGAAGGTGGCGATATCGCCTTCCTTCATGCCGGTGCGCCAGAGGATCCGCGCGCCGAGCCATTGCGGATGCAGCGTTCTGAAATGCATGGTTGATCGTGCAACCGAGATCCCGACCGCCCGCATCTTCTCGCACAGTTCAACGAGGATGTTGTCGATGAAGCGCTGCTCGCGAACATCATGCATCAACCAGTCGAGGATCTTGCTTTGCTTCGTCGGCCAATGACCACGATCATCGATTTCCGAGCCGGCCATTGCTTCAATAGAGGATTCCATTTCGTACCCCACAAATTCCCTTGCCTGTCGCCGACGGTCGCTGCTTGCGCCGAGGCGAATATATCGCCCTCGCCATTTGTCGGAAACGATGTTCCGTCAGAAGTTTGCGGAATTGCACGCCAACTCTTCCGCTATGGCGCGACAACGCTGAATCGGTCATATCCTTCATATGGTTCGGCGTCTGCCGTGCTGCAAACAAATTGTTTTAGGGGTAGCGAATTGAGAGCTTATTTGGCAGGTCCCGAGGTGTTTCTTCCCAATGCGCGGGAAATGCTGGACCGCAAGATCGCCCTGGCGCGCAGCTATGGCTTTACGCCGGTCTCGCCCGGCGATCTGACCATTCCGGAAACGGAAACCAAGTATCAGCGTGGACTGGCAATCAGCGCCATCAACGAGAGCCTGATGACCAGTGCCGATCTCATCATCGCCAATCTCACGCCATTTCGCGGCGTCTCGGCGGATGTCGGCACGGTCTTTGAACTGGGATTCATGTGCGCACGCGGTTGCCCCGCCTTTGCCTTTTCCAATGCCATCGAAAATCACTTCGAGCGTGTGAGCACCCTCTACCGGTCGGACGTGCATCTCGGTGCCGACGGTCGCCATCGCGGGCCAGACGGCATGGCCCTCGAAAATTTCGACATGACGGAAAACCTGATGCTGGATGGCGGAATTGCCACGCGCAACGGCGCGATAGTGACGCGAAAGGTCACGCCTGATCAGCTGTTTCTGGATCTGACCGCCTTTGAAGAATGCTTGAAGCTGGCGGCGGAGAGACTGTTGAAACCGGCCAGTGGTGCCTGAACCTCTTGCGAGAGACAGTGTTCCTTCCAAACCAACCGATCGATCGGGCGGGGTGTGACCGCGCCGCGGTTTTACCAACGCCCTGACAGAGCGTCATCGATCGATTTGGCTCTGGCCGGAAGCTGGTCATAGGCCGCCGCATCCGGCCTGGCGAAGCCGGCAAGGCCGAGCGATCCTAAAATGGCGCGGCCGTCCGGGCTTCGGTGTGCATCGAGAAGCGCCGCACGAAGCGCATCGATTGTCTCGCGAGGCAACTGCCTCGCCGCGACGAAGAGCGGGAAGGGTGCCGGCCTTGTCGTCGCGATCACTCGCAAGGGGGCGAGCATATCAGGCTCATGCAGTTCCAGTAGTTGGAAAGCATAGGCGTCGATCGCACCGACATCGATCGCATTGCTACGGATTGCCTCGATCACCCCATACGGATTAAGCAGAGGACCAACGGTTTCTCCGGCCGAACGCCCATTTGCGATGTCGGCGAAGAATTCCCGCGGTGCATTATAGCCGGACTGAGAATCCCGCACGGTCCACCCCCAGCGCAAGGCGGCAAGATCGGCGGGGTCATATGACACGTCACGCCCCACGACGATGTGGCTGGCATAGACCGGTTGTCCCTTGCTCCAATCCGCGAGAGAAACCGGCGCCGCCAACGCCACAGGACGCTCCTCGGCCGTCAGTCTGGAAAACGGATAGCCGCACATGAAAACGACGCCCATATCCGACCGCACCCAAAGTTCTGAAAGGGGTGCGGGTGCGGCGTGGGGAATAATCTCAAGATCGACATCGGAATGGCTGGAAAGCCACTGGAACAAGCGATCCCATTGCGCCGAAATCCGCGGGCTGAGATTGTACATGCGCGAGCATGCGATGGCTGGGGCTAGGGGTGTCGTCATATCAGGTCACGCAAAGCGAAGGCGTTGGCCGATATTCATGCGTCTGGCCTTTTCGACCATCGCCGCGCCGAGCGCGACATCGGTGGTGCTGAGCCCGCGATGCCAGAAGAGGATGGTCTCATCGTCACTTTCGCGGCCGGGCCTGGCGCCACAAACGATCTGACCGATTTCGGCATGGAGGGTCTCGGCCGTCACCTTGCCCTCATCGACATGGCGGCGCAGCGCGCCGAACGGCCGACCGGGGCCGCACTGTCCCCAATCGTCGACGATGACCTTGTCCATAATGTCGGTCAGGTCGAATTCGAGCGCGCTCATCGTGCCGTAGGGAACAACGAATGCACCTTTCTTGACCCAGCTCGTTTTGAAGAGCGGCGCAGGTTCCGGCAGGCGGCTGGCTTCGATCATGATATCGGCGCCCTTGAGGCAGTCCTCCCAATTATCCGTCACGACGATCTTCTTGCCGAGGTCCTTTTCCAATCGCGCAGCGAATGCATCCCGGCTTTCCGGACGGCGGGAGTGGACGCGGATCTCTTCGAAATCGAAGAGATGATCGAGCAGGCGCACATTCCAATAGGAAGTGCCGCGCGCACCAATATGGCCGAGGATCTTGCTGTCCTTGCGGGCAAGATGGCGGGCACCGATCGCCGTTACCGCGCCGGTGCGCATGTCGGTAATCGCGGTCGCGTCGATCACAGCCTTCGGCACACCGGTATGTGGATCGAAGAGGTTGAGCACCGCCATTTCAGATGGTAGGCCCTGCTTGTAATTGTCCACGAAGTCGCCGACGACCTTCACGCCCGCATAATCCAATGGTTTCACATAGCCGCGCAAGACATTGAAATGTCCTTTGTCTGAGCTCTCCGGAACGAGATGGACACGAGGTTCGATCACCGTCTCGCCGCGCCCTTGCGCATCCAGTGCTGTGGTCACGGCGTCCAGAATTTCATCGTTGGACAGTGCCAGTGCCTTCGCATCGAGAGCATTCAGATAGTCGATCCAGATTTCCTGCATTGCCATTCTCCATGTCAGTGCCGGCTGCGCCGGTCTATCGATAAGGCGGGTCGTGTGCCTGTCGGAAAGTTTCGATGAGACGACCAGCCAGGGCCCGACCATCCCGGCCATGGTCATGAATTTTGGACGAGACCAGGTTTCCAGCCGGTACTTTCGATGAACTCCGATAGTCTTTCGAAATCCGGCCCCATGGCGCGATCTTCACCGAGCGGTGACACGAGAGCACGAACCTGCCGGTAGGCTTGCCCGGTGAGTAAGCCAAGCTCACTCTCCACACCACGAAGCTCGACGGCCTGAGCCGAAGCGATAAGCTCGATGGCGACGAGGTAGCGTAACCGCTCGATGATCGCCTCCGTCTTTGCCAGAACGCTCGGCGCCATCGACGCCTGATCCTCGATCCCGTCCGCAACCGGAAGGGGCGTGAGAGAGATAGGCGCGGCCAGATGCCGTATCTCGGCTTCGAGCGCCGAAATCGTCTTCTGCACCGTCGCGAAACCCGTGCGGCTCTGGCCAAGCGACGTGAGGAACCGCGGCAGGTCCGACATGGCAGCCGACATGATCTTCATCGTGCGGTAGGCGGCGGCGGCGGCACAATGCGCCAGCGCTTGACCGAGATGTTCCCATGCCAGCACGAAGGCGGTCATGTCGAAATTTCCATGCGAAAGGATCAGACCGGCATCGGCGAGCACGACTGGATTATCGCCCGAGCTCGCAAGCTCGATCTCCGTCGCCGCATAGGCCTGACCGATTGCATGGTGAAGCGCACCCCAGACCTGCGGGGCGCAGCGGTAACTCAAGGGATCCTGCAATCGCCGGGCCGCACCATCGGCGAGCAGCGAACTTCCGGAAAGCAGCTCGCGAAGTCTGGCTGCAACCTCCCTTTGGCCGAAGGCCGGTCTTGCAGCCAGCGCCCGGCCGTCGAACGCGGATATGTTGGCGCGAAAAGCCTCGACATTCAAAGCGATTGCGGCAAGCGACCAGTCGAACAGGCGAGAAACGTCTTCCAGGCAAAGACAGGCCCTGCCGACAGACAAGCTATTGGCGACGACGAGAACATGCCCATCTTTCGGTCCAAACGGCAGAGGTTTCAAACCGGCTTTTTCGAGAGCCTCGTCCGCTGCTGTTACCTCGCCGCCGACCTCGGCCTCACCATCTCCCAGCAAAGCCCTGCCCATGTGCGCAAGCGGAGCAAGATCGGCGGCGCCGATGGAGCCAAGCGATGGCACGACCGGGTGAAAGCCCGCATTGAGCGCTACTACCAGCCCGGAAAACACCGGCAGCGACACGCCGGATCCGCCAGCCGCCATGCCGGCGAGGCGAGCCGCCATCATGGCTCGAACAACCTCGCGCGGTAGCGCGGGACCGACACCGACCGCACGCGCTTGCGGCACGCGCATCTGAAAGGCAATCAGATCATCCGCATCAAGCCTGGTATCGACACCTGCACCCAAAGCAGTCGTCAAACCATAGACCGGACGATCATCGGCAAGATAACGTTCCACGACCGCCCGGGCTGAACTGACCTTTCTCTCGACCTCTGGCGAAATCGCAATCGTCGCATTTTGTCTTGCGATCTCGACGATATCTTTCACCGTCGGAGGCGCTCCGGTGAAAAATACGGTATTGTCCGTCTTGCTCATTCCCGCGTGCCTCCAGCAGCTGTGACCGGCTTGCCGCCAATGCCATCATCGGATCAGATAGGCCTAAGGCATAGCACGTCATAGGGACAGCGGCAGTCATATCGATTCGAGAACACTGCTATCCTGTTGTGCGGCGATCTGCCTGTTGAAAAGCCCAGCAGGCTGGATGTCCTTGTGATTCATGCCAGAAACTTGATGCAAGCTATTGATATCAAATTATTTCTCTTGATCGTTGCGCCGATGTCTGCATCCAGGCAATAGAGGCTGTGGCGATCTGACTTGTGATGTCGGCTTGGCTGACGCCTTGCTCATTGTTGTCAAAACGACGAGGCCCGAACCACTTTTCAAAAAGTGGTCCTTGCAGAGCCATCCATTCGCGGCTCAGTTTGCCGGCTCAAACATGATGGAGGAAACTGATGGCTGACGAAGACAAGATCGTTTTCGCGAACGGTAAGGGCGAGTTCTGGACCGATGAACGATGCTATATTACGGAATTGCACAATTGTGATGCATCGCCGGAAGCGTCGCTTGCCGTCGCTCGCGTCGAGGTCGGCGTGACTACACAGCTGCACAGCCTGACCGGCGTCATCGAGCGGTATATCCTCCGCCAAGGTGAAGGCATCCTCGAAATCGATGGCGTAAAACAGCATCTTCAGGTGGGGGATCAGGCTGTCATACCGGCCGGCGCGGCACAGCGTATCGAGAATACGGGCGCTGTGGATCTCGAATTCTACTGCCTGTGCACGCCGCGTTTCTTCCCGGCATCCTATGTGAACCTGGAGCAGTAAACGGATAGCTTGGCTAGGCGGGCAAAGTCCCGCCCGCCAGATTGCAAATGGTGTCGATGGCGAACTGCATGGTCGCCGACGGGCGGACGAAGGGCAGGCGGATGAAGTCGCCGAAATTCTCATGTGCCGAGTAGCCGGGGCCGGCCGACAGGAATAGACGATGGCGTTGGGCTTCCTGGCACAACGCCACGGTATCGACGCCGGGCATATGGATCCACATGGCCGTGCCGCCCGCAGGCCGCGACCAGTGCCATCGGCCTTGGGCGCGCTCGGTGATGAGATCCTCGGCGGTTTTCAGGTGGCCGGCAACCTCTTGGTGACGATAGGCCCGCGCTTCGCCGATGTTTTCGAGCAGGCCGACGGCGAGATACTGATCGAACATCGAGCAACCGAGGTCGTTGACCGCCTTGAAGCTCGCGAGCCGTTTCACGACTGGAGGCGTAGACCTGATCCAGCCGATGCGGATCCCACCCCAAAATAGCTTCGATAGCGTTCCGATCGTGGCGACGAGCTCCGGGTTCGTCTGGCCCGCGAGTGGACGCGGCGTCGTTACGGCGAGGGTGGAAAGCTCGTTTTGCGCGCCATCTTCGACAAGGAAAGTCGGGTAGCGCTCCAGCAGATCCACCAGCTTGCGGCGACTGGCATCGTCCAGCGATCGCCCCGTCGGGTTATGTGCCTCTGGAAAAAGGTAGAGAAGCTTTGGCCGGTTCTTGAGCGCCCTTTCCAATTCGACCATGTTCAGACCGGTTTCCGTGGCAGCGACGGGAACGATCCGCGCATTGCGTCGGCGAAAGGCCTCCAACGAGCCGCGATAGACCGGGTCTTCCACAACGACGGCATCCGAGGGATCGACAAGGGCGTTGGCGAGAAGCCAAACCGCCTGCTGGGCGCCGCTGGTAATCAAAATATTGTCGGGATGGGTCGGAAGCCCCAGGTCGGTGTAATAGCGGGCGACGGCCCAGCGGAGCGCTGGCAAGCCGGAAGCGTCATAACCCAGACCATCGGCGACACTTGCAAGGTCGACGCCGCGCAAGGCGGCCAGCATTCGGGTGAGAACGGGCGAGGGCGGCAAGGCGCCGCTGGTCATGTCGATATCCTGGGGAAGGGCAAGGACCTCGCCCGCCAGGCGCGTATGCGCAGCACCGGAGGTGGTTGCCGCCGCAATGATACGGTGGCCGCTGCCATGCCGGCTATCCAGCACTTCCGCATCCCGTAAAGAAGCATAGGCAGCAACGACCGTTCCCCGGCTCACCGCAAGTGCCGTGGCAAGTGCTCGTTCAGACGGCAACAGACCGCCGACAGGCAGCTCTCTCGCCGCGATCAACTTCGCGATCGCCAAACTCAACTGCTGGCTGATCTTGCCCTCTAGCGTCCGCCAGTCGCCAATGAGCCGGCTGATCCGCGCCGGTGAAATCCTGTTCATTCCTGATCCACTTCTCGACAAGTGGACTTTGTCAGATCTCTAAGAATGGAGCAACTTGGTTTGCGGAGAACGAAATGCAGGGCCTCGCTTAGCAGGCTCACGGGAGGAAAAAATGGGATCTTTTGCCACTAGGGGCGAACACGCACCATTGGCCGTGCGACATGTCGCGCCAACGCGGTCGCATGCCAACAAGCGTTATCTGGTACTCGGCGGCGCGGGCGGCGCCGGTAAAGCGGCGGCCGAACTATTGGCAGCCGAAGGTGCGTCGGTCGTGATCGGCGATGTGCGTGAGCAGGCATTGAATGAGGCGATCGCAACCCTTGGTCCTCTTTCGCAAGCAGTATCGGGCGTCGTGGTCGATCTCAGCAATGCCGGATCGGTCGCGGCGGCAATCGCGCAGACCGAGAGCCGCCTCGGTGGCATAGACGGGCTCGTCAATTGTGCGGCCATCGTGCGGCACGTCGATCCGCTTGAGACGCCCTGGACCGATTGGGAGCGCATTTTCTCCATCAACGTCTTTGGCGCATTCGAAGCCGCACGGCTTGTCGCCAAGGCAATGATTGCGAAGGGCATCAAGGGCGCAATCGTCAATGTGGCATCGGAGGCCGGGAAGAAGGGACACACCCAGTCGCTCGCCTATAGCGCCAGCAAGGCGGCCATGATCAACTTCACGCGGGTTCTGTCTGAAGTGCTTGCGCCGAACGACATCAATGTGAACTGCGTTTGCCCCGGCGGCATGGCAACGGACATGCTCCGCGAGGTCGCGGTCGCCTATGGCGGTCTCGTCGATCAGGCTCCCGATGACGTGTTCAAGCAGCTCGTCAGCTCGCAATTGCGCCGGCATATCGATCCGGCCGAGCTCGCGCGCACGATCTCGTTTCTGCTCAGCGACGACGCGATGATCATTCGCGGTCAGGCGATCAACACGGATGGTGGCGATACGCCCTATTGAACCGGCGCGCCGACCCTTTCGGCGCTTCTGCGTTCCGCCAGTCCCGCGACCTACTTGCCCTTGGAGTCTCACATGACCACCACCAGCAAATTCCTGAATATCTGCCTCGGTTCCGCCTTTGCCCTTGCAACGCTTTGGGCTCCGGCCAAGGCTGAAGATGCCGCCTACGTTCTGATCACGCCCAGCCGCATCGGGGTGAACAAGTTCCTCGGCCTTGGAAAGATCGGCATCGAAAAAGCCGCAGAGGCTCACGGCGTGAAAGCACGTATCTTCGAAGGGACCGATCCGTCTACCCGCAGACAGAACGTCCAGGCCGCAATCGACATGAAGGCCCAGATCATCGCCGTCATGGGCTTCGAGTTCGGCGATATCATCGCCGATCTGGCACCGGATTACCCGGATTCAAACTTCGTCATCATCGATACCTGCATTCCGGATGCGCCGAAGAATGTTCACTGCGCCGTGTTCCGCGAACAGGAATCCGCCTATCTCGCCGGCGCGGAGGCTGCCTTGACCTCAAGCAGCAAGACGGTGGGTGTGATCGGCGCCCTCGATATCCCGTTTCTGCATCGCTACACCGATTCCTTCGCGCTCGGCGCAAAGGCGGTGCGCTCCGACATCAACGTGCTGCCTACCTCATGGATCGGCGGCGATAATCCCTTCCAGGATCCGGTGAGGGCGCAGACGCAGGCTGCATTGCAACTCTCGAACGGAGCGGACCGCATCTATGCGGTTGCGGCGGGCAGCAATGGCGGTGTCTTCAAGGCGGTGGCTGACAAGCCCGGCGCGATGGCGATTGGCCTCGATGTCAATCAGTGTGGCGATGCGCCCGGCGCCATCCTCGACAGCACGCTCAAGCGCGTCGATGTCATTCTTCCTGCCACCATTGACGGCATTCTCAAGGGCTCCGCGAAACCGGTAGTCAGCTTTGGCCTTGCCGAAGGCGGACTGGAACTGCTGGCCATGTCACCGGACGTCGCAGCCTCCGGCTGCGCGATCGCAAAGGAAACCGACGTCATCGGCAAGCTCAAGGAAATCCAGGCAAAGATCGTATCGGGTGCGATCGCTATCCCTGATCCCATGGCTCAGTGACGATCTCGGAGCACGACAATGGCCTTGCTTCAGATGAAGGGCATTACGAAGCGATTTGGCAGCCTTGCTGCCAATGACGGCGTCAGCCTTGCGGTTAAGAGCGGAGAGATCCACGCGCTGATGGGCGAAAACGGGGCCGGCAAGTCGACCCTGATGAACATCCTCTATGGGCTCATCAAGCCGGATGTCGGCGAAATCGTGATCGACGGCAAAACGATGGATTTTGCCAGCCCGCTCAGCGCCATCGCCGCTGGCGTCGGCATGGTTCACCAGACATTCAGGCAGTTTCCGAACCTGACCGTCTGGGAAAATCTGGTGTTCCAGAACGAGCCTGGCAATGGTCCGTTTGTCTCGGCCGATTCCGCCCGCGATTTTGTTCGCAAGCTCGGCGCCAAGCACGGGCTTGAGATCGACCCCGACAGCCGTGTGCGCGATCTGGCGGTCGGCATACGCCAGCGTCTCGAGATTCTAAAGGCGTTGTCGCGTCAGGCGAAGATCCTGATCCTCGACGAACCGACGGCAGTCCTCACGCCGCAAGAACGCGACAGCCTCTTCACGGCCATGCGGCATCTGGCAGGCCAAGGCATGGCGCTCATTCTCGTGACCCATAAAATTCCGGAGGTCATCGCCGTCACCGACGAGATCACTGTCATGCGTGACGGTCGACTGACGGGTACGTTGACGACTGCGGAGACGAACGAGGCCGAGATCATCCGCGCCATGATCGGCCGGAATGTGCCGCCAACGGTCGCGACAAAGGTGGTGTCGACCGCAACACCGATGCTTTCTGTGCGGAACCTTTCGGTCCGCAAGGCAAATGTTGCGGTTGTTGACGACGTGTCTTTTGACGTTCGACCGGGCGAGATCGTCGGCATCGCCGGCGTTTCCGGAAACGGTCAGCCACAGCTGATTTCAGCAGTCACTGGACTTGAGAGCGCGGTGGGCTCGGTGGTCGTCGCCGGAAAAGACGTTTCCGATTTCTCGATCGCAGATCGTCGGTCCGCCGGCATCTCCTATGTGCCGGAGGATCGGCATCTGACGGGAACTGCCCCCGCAGCCTCGATTGCTGATAATATCGTCTTTGGCACGCATCGTGGCTCCGACACCTCTCGCCGCGGCTTTCTTCGCAAAGAGGCAATCCGCACCCAGGCGCGCAGGCTGATCGAACAGTTCCGGGTGAAAACCACCTCGGAACAGGTGCCTATCGGCTCTCTCTCCGGCGGCAACATGCAGAAGGTGGTCATAGCCCGCGAGATCGAACACCAGTCGCCGCTCATCATCATCGAGGAACCGACCCGCGGGGTGGATGTCGGGGCAATAGAATTTATTCACAAGACGCTGATCGCCGAACGCGACAAAGGCCGGGCGATCCTGGTGGTCTCATCCGACCTCAACGAACTGCTGGCGCTTTCGGACCGCATTCTCGTGATGTTCGAAGGACGGATCAATGCCAGCCTCACCGGAAACGATATGAACGAAAGCACCATCGGCGGCTGGATGATGGGGGGAGTGCAAAGCGCATGACGACGGCGGGAGGCCTCGACACGAAATCAAGAATGGTGGCCATCGTGCTCTCCATCGTCGCTGCGGTTGTCCTGGGAGGGCTTGTGGTTGTCTCGACCGGCGCCAATCCGCTTTCGGTCTACCGTGAGATCATCACGGGCGCGGTCGCCGGGCGAGGACTGGGCGAGACGTTCACCCGTGCCGTACCATTGGTCGGCATGGCGCTTGCGGCAGCGATCGCATTGCGCGCCGGCCTCGTCAATCTCGGCGGCGACGGGCAGATGCTGGTCGGCGGGCTCGCCGCGGCGCTTGTTGCGCTTTACCTGCCGGCCCCGGGCGTCATCAGAGTGGTGTTGGCATTGCTCGCCGCCATGTGCGCAGGTGGCCTCTACGCCTGGATCGCGGCTATCCTTCAGCTAAGCCTCGCAATTCCATTTCTGATCGCGAGCCTGCTCCTGAGCTATATCGCTCGCGGCGTAACATCCTATCTCGTTCGCTATCCCTTGCGCGACCCATCGACGGGTATGCCGGAAACCTATCGCGTCGCGACGGGAGCGCGTCTGCCCAGCAGTATTCTGGAGCTACCGATCAGTTGGGGCATGGTGATCATGGCTGCGGTCGCAATTGCTGTGATCGTCAACGACCGGCACGGCGTCAACGGTTTCGAGTGGCGTATGACGGGTCTCAATGCCCGCTTCGCGCAATATTCAGGAACGAACCTGGCGCGGCAGACGCGCCGGGTGGCCTTCCTGAGCGGCGCTCTGGCCGGCCTGGTCGGTGCCCTGCTTATACTCGGACAGCAATATCGTTTCACCGATGGCGCTTTGCTTGCGCCGGGCTACACCTGGTCCGGTCTGATGGCTGCGGTCCTTGCCATGGCAAGCCCGATCGCCACCGTCGTCACGTCGATATTCTTCTCGGCCTTACAGGTGGGTGGATTTTCCATGGAGCGGGCGCTCGGCCTGCCGGCCGTTCTTACATGGGTCTTGCAGGCATTGATCATTCTCTGTCTTGCCGCCCGACCAATCTTCCTGAGGAAGCGATAGATCATGATCAACATGCTTCTTTCCCAGGTGCTCGATCTGATGACGCCCGTGCTGCTGGCGGCGATGGCCGGAGCGCTGTGCGAACGCGCCGGCGTTTTCAACATCGCGCTTGAAGGCAATATGCTGGTCGGCGCGTTCGTGGTCGTTGCGGCGAGCGTCGCCTTCGGCTCACCGGCACTCGCCGTGCTGCTGGCTCTCGCCAGTGCTGCGATCTTCGCGACACCGCTTGCCCTCGGCGGCGCGCGGTTCGGCGGCGATCCGATCGTCATCGGTATCGGCCTGAACCTGCTTGCCTCCGGATTGACGACCTACCTTCTGAGCGCTCTGTTCGGCGTAACCGGCACGCTCGTCGATCCGTCCGTTACCGCGCTGCCTCGCTTCGGCCTTCCGGGCCTTGCCGACGTTCCGGTGTTCGGCGCGATTGTCGGCGGACACAATGTCCTCGTCTATCTCTCATGGCTGTTGGTGATCCTCGTTAACATCTACCTGTTCCGCACGCGCTGGGGCTTGCGGCTGCGCGGCATTGGCGAGGTCCCGTCCGCGGCAGCGGCGATGGGCGCAAATGTGAGCCGCTATCAAACTGCCATCGTTGTTTTCGCCGGCGCTCTTTGCGGGTTGGCGGGAGCAGAACTGGCGCTTGGCTCCGTTGCGCTTTTCGCCGAAAACATGACGGCCGGGCGAGGGTGGATAGCAGTGGTCGCCGTAATGCTGGGCCGCGCCCATCCGCTCGGTATCGCCTTGGCATGCTTCGGCTTCGGCCTCGCAGATGCGATCGGGCTGCGGCTTCAGGGGCAGGGGCTTCCCAATCAGATCACCGACATAGCACCATACGGCATCACTCTGCTGGCGATGATCGGTCTGGGGCTGCGCACGGCGGCAAAGAAAATGAAAAATACGTGAGGAGGAAACGATGACTATGCCGAAGACAATTTATGTGGCGGGTTCTTGCGACACCAAGGGCGACGAGTTGCGCTACGTCGCGGAGCTGATCAGAGCTCAAGGCATGACCGCTGTGCTGGTCGATCTCTCGACGGCGACGCCGTCTGCCAATGTCGATGTCGATGCGAAGACTGTCGCCGGCTTCCATCCCGGCGGTGTCCAGGCGGTCTTCACCGGAGACCGTGGCTCTGCCGTTTCGGCGATGGGTCTTGCCTTCGAGCACTTCATTCTGTCGCGCGGGGACGTCGGCGGCGTCATCGGCCTTGGCGGTTCGGGAGGCACCGCGATGGTCACGCAGGCCATGCGGGTTTTGCCGGTAGGCACGCCGCGCGTCATGGTCTCGACCGTAGCCACCGGCAACATCAGCGCCTATGTCGGTCCGAATGATATTTCGATGGTGAACTCGATTACCGACATTGCCGGGCTAAACCGTATTTCGCGAACGGTTCTGTCGAACGCCGCCAACTCGATCGCCGGCATGGTCCGCAATCGCAAGGAGGCAGAGCAGGACGACAGACCATCGCTCGGCCTCACCATGTTCGGCGTCACCACGCCTTGCATCACCCAGGTCGTCGAGCAGATGCGCGACCAGTACGAGTGCCTGGTGTTCCACGCGACCGGAATCGGCGGTCAGTCGATGGAAAAGCTTGCTTCGTCCGGCTATCTCGCCGGGGTCCTGGATATCACCACGACCGAAGTATGCGATCTGCTGTTCGACGGTATTCTGCCGGCGACGCAAGAGCGTTTCAGCTTCCTGGCGCAACTGCCGCTGCCCTATGTCGGCTCCTGCGGCGCGCTCGACATGGTCAATTTCGCCGGCATCGACACCGTTCCGGAGAAGTATCGCCAGCGCAATCTCTATGTGCACAATCCGCAGATCACGCTGATGCGCACCACGGTCGAAGAAAACGTGGCGATGGGCAAGTGGATAGGCGAGCGGCTGAACCGCAGCATCGGACCTGTTCGCTTCCTGCTGCCCCTCGGCGGCATGTCGCTTCTGGATGCCCCGGGCCAGCCGTTCCATGATCCGGAAGCCGACGCCGCCCTCTTCGACGCCATCGAAAGCACCGTTCAGCAGACCGAGGACCGCCAGGTGCTTCGGGTGCCGCATGCCATCAACTCCCCGGAGTTCAGCTCCGAAGCCGTTCGACACTTCCACGAAATCAGCAAGAGGCGTTAGTATGAAGTTCAAAAGAAGTCAGTTGCTGGAAAAGTTCCGCCAGCAGATCAACGCGAAAATTCCCATCATCGGCGGCGGCGCCGGTACTGGCCTTTCGGCCAAGTGCGAGGAAGCCGGCGGCATTGATCTGATCGTCATCTATAATTCCGGCCGTTACCGCATGGCCGGAAGAGGCTCGCTCGCCGGTCTTCTCGCCTATGGCAACGCCAACGAGATCGTGCTCGACATGGCCCGTGAGGTGCTTCCCGTCGTCAAGCACACGCCGGTTCTGGCCGGCGTGAACGGCACGGATCCATTCTGCAATTTCGATCATTTTCTCGACGAGCTGAAAGAGCTCGGATTTGCCGGCATCCAGAACTTTCCGACGGTCGGTCTGATCGACGGCACTTTCAGAGCCAATCTTGAAGAGACCGGTATGGGCTATGCCCTGGAAGTCGAGCTTGTCCGACTGGCTCGCAGCAAGGACCTGCTGACGACGCCCTATGTTTTTTCGGCCGGAGACGCACGCGCGATGACCGAAGCCGGCGCGGACATCGTTGTCGCCCATATGGGACTGACGACGGGCGGAGCTATCGGCGCCGATACTGCGCTCACCTTGGAGGCATGCGTGGAGGAGGTCAATGCGATCGCCGCTGCAGCCCGGAGCGTCAATCCCGACATCATCGTCCTTTGCCATGGCGGTCCGATCGCCGAACCGGAGGATGCCCGCTACATCCTGGAGCGGTGCCCGGGTTGCCATGGTTTTTATGGCGCTTCAAGCATGGAGCGCTTGCCGGTCGAAAAAGCACTCGTCGAACAGACGAGAGCCTTCAAAAATCTTGTCATCAAACATTAGGAGGGGAATGTGGCCAAGGCATATGCAAGTGCGGTGATCGACGCGCCGATCGAAACCGTGTGGAAACTCGTGCGCGATTTCAACGGCCTGCCGAATTGGCATCCGGCCATCGTGAAAAGCGAAATCGAGGGTGGACATAGCAGCGGCGATGTCGGCTGCATCCGCTCGTTCTATCTCACGGATGGTGCACATGTGCGCGAACAGTTGCTGGCGCTTAGTGACGTCGACCATTCGCTATCCTACAGCTTCGTGAAGCCGGCATTTCCGGTGAAGAACTATGTTGCAGATATCCGGCTGCTCCCGATCACCGAAGGAAACCGTACATTTGCGGAATGGACGGCTAGCTTCGATGAAGAGCCTGAAGATGCAGGGAAATATGTGGAGATCGTTTCCACGCATGTCTTCGCAGCCGGTTGGACCGCCCTGCAGGCCACGCTCAGCAAATAGGCGGGCGCTGATGCGCCATTAAGATCGGCGTCATTCGAATCCTTGGCGGAGCGCTTTAGAACGCGCTCCGCTTTTTTCTGGAAAGGCGTCTGCCTCTTTTCTCGCAAAGCGATGTTCAGCGGCCGGATCACGCCGGTTCGACATAGCGGCCCTTGAAAAAGATCAGGGGCTGCTGTTCGTTCTGCGATTGAGCGACGCTCATGTCGTTCACCAGACCGATCACGATGCGATGGTCGCCGGCCAGATGTTCCTCAAAAAGCGTGCAATCGACCCAGGCGAGAGACCCTTCGATGACGGGATTGCCCGAAGTCGTTCGGCTCCAGGCAACGCCTTGCCACTTGTCAGCGCCGGAGCGCGCGAAGACATTGGAAATCTCCTTTTGCCCCGATGACAGAATGTTGACCGAAAAGGAGCCCGCAGCTCGGATCCTGGGCCAGCTTGTTGAGCTTTGCATGACGCTGAAAGAGACCAAGGGCGGTTCAAGCGAAAGGCTATGGAACGACTGGCAGGTGAACCCCACCGGCTGCCCCTCCGATATGCCCGCGATAACGGTGATACCGGAGGCATAATGCCCCACAGTTTCGCGGAAAAGACGAGAATCCGGCATAAATGACATGGCGCCTACCTTTGCTGGTTGTCTGTGCTTCTTGGGACAATCCGTTGCATCGATGCAGTCTCTACGAAGACAGCGGAAGCTACCGCTCCGGCTGGCTGTTGATCATGGATGCTGCTTCAATGTCTTTTTTATTACCAAAAGAGATTTATTTCAATATTGATTGAGGAATAAAAAGAATGATTGACGTGCTGGAGCGCCACCGGTCCCCTCTCAGAGGACCCTGCAAGCATACCCGCTGGTCGAATTTGAAGCAGGATTGAATTGGAAGGATAGCAAGGGGATGGTCACGACGGACCGGAGGCCCACACCATGACAACCGCTGCTCTGTACGTACGTAGCAGGTTCGTTCCTTCGCCGCGATCTGAGAGTCATCGCGTCTATCCAGGCGACATCGACTTCCGCCAGATTTTACGATCACACAGATGAGACGAAGCGCTTTCCTTCGACGTCATGCATCCCGGACCCTTCCTGGCGCTGATATCTCTTCGACACCAGAATCCCAGGCGCCATAGGCTTTCGAGAAGTCACAACTATCCTGCATCAATTTCACCACCGATTTCAGGATAGGGCTGGCGTTGACGGCGGGATAGACCGCCAGATAGGTGAGATCCGGCACTTGTTCGATCACGTCGATCCGTCGGATCGCGTTCCCGGCAAAATTGGCATCGAAGAAGAAAGTCGGCAAGGCGCTTATACCGGCACCTCCGATGAGCATGCTGATCAGCGCCAGGAAATTGCCGGCGGCCATGATATTGGAAGTGGCC
Source organism: Rhizobium sp. ASV20 (assembly GCF_016429015.1). Lineage (GTDB taxonomy): Bacteria > Pseudomonadota > Alphaproteobacteria > Rhizobiales > Rhizobiaceae > Rhizobium. The sequence goes on along the minus strand of NZ_JAELTU010000033.1, from coordinate 15,767 downwards.
ACACCGGCATTGCGCAACGTCGTGCCGATCAGCATTTCCGATGCCGGATCGGCGCGGAGCAGGATCGTATGTTTGGCAAGCTCGCGCATGCTGATTCTGCCTTCACCCACAGCAAGTCCGGTCGCGCATGCCCAGGCCCATTGTGACGACCCGACGGGCGCGACCTGGAAACGTGGATCGGTCAAACCGTCCGGCATGACGGCAAGATCGAGCTGGCCATCCGTCAGCTTCTGCGCCAGCACGGTCGATGAATCAATAACCAGCTCCAAAGTGATCTTGGCAAAGGCGGTGCGAAGGCGGCCGACGAAATCGCCAAGCCAGGTCATAGCGCAGGCCTCGGTCGCGCCGATTCGCAGACGACGCTCGATCAGGTCTGGCGCGCTGAAGCGTTCCGCGAACCGGTTCTTCTGTTCCAAAAGCTCCGCCGCCAGTTCCAGCATTTCGACACCCTTCGGCGTGAGCTGCGCGACCCGCCGGCTCCGGTCGAATATGGCCACTCCGAAACTCGCCTCAAGCTCTTGAATTCGCTTCGAGATCGCCGATTGAGATGTGTCGAGGTGCTGGGCCGCGGCTTCGAAACTGCCGAGCGTGCCGATCCAGTACAAGGCTTCGAGCTGTTTGAACGTCAACATGTCTACCCTCTCGACTCACGTTCTCATTCATTCTTTTTTCTCAATTATCGATATTGCAAACAATCTCTTTTTGCGATTAAGTGCAGCACCAACATATCCATTCATAGCAGATCAATCGCTTAGAACGACAAGAGCGCAAGGCGACCAGGGGATCTGGACTTTTCTGTACCTTACGGGAGGCGGCTTACGAAGCTCTCCCGAGGACGACTGAACACGTCGGTATCGCTGCCTAGGGAAGCAGTGGCGAGCCGCACTGCGGAGGGACTTGGAAACGTGCGGTCAACTACACTGCAAGCGGCAACTATGATCAATATTTCGCCCATCGCCCCCAAGCTGGAGGCACGGGGGATTGGCAAATCCTATGGCAGCGTCACGGCTCTCAGGCCTCTCGACCTGCAGGTGCGGCCAGGCGAACTGCTGACGCTGCTCGGACCGTCCGGCTCGGGCAAGACGACATTGCTCCAATTGATCTCGGGCCTCGTTGCTCCCTCGACCGGCAGCCTCTTCATCGACGGTCAGGATCAGACAGATGTTCCGGCCCACCGCCGCGGTATCGGCGTGGTATTTCAGAATTACTCCCTTTTCCCGCACCTGACGGTGGAGGAGAATATCGCCTTCCCCCTGCAGATGCGGAGGGTCGCGGCCAAGGAGATTTCAAGCAAGACGAGCGCTGCGCTTGCCATGGTCGGTCTCGATGGGTTCCAGTATCGCTTTGCCGCCGAACTCTCCGGAGGACAGCAACAGCGCGTCGCGCTCGCGCGCTGCCTCGTCTACGAACCATCGATTTTACTCATGGATGAATCGCTATCGGCGCTCGATCGGAAGCTGCGCGAAGCCATGCAGATCGAGGTCAAGCGAATACATCGCGAGACAGGATCGACTATCATCTTCGTGACCCACGATCAGGAGGAGGCGCTGGCGCTTTCCGACCGCATTTGCCTCATGAACAACGGCGGCATCGAGCAGATCGGCACCCCGGAAGATCTTTACGAACGACCGGATACAGAATTTGCCGCCGACTTCATCGGCATCTCCAACATCCTCCGCGGCACCATGACGTCGGTCGGAACAATCGCGACCGATGACGGTAACCTGCCGCCTGCGGTTGGTTGCGACTGCAATCCCGGAGAAGAGGTCTCATTGATCGTGAGACCAGAACACTTGTCGATCACGGCCGCCGCCAACGGTCTGCTGTCGGGCGTCCTGATCGAGCAGGTCTATGCCGGCTCGGAGAGGAGACTTCTTGTCAAGCTGGCGAGCGGCACGGTGCTGACGATCCGGCAGTCGGCTGGGCTGGAACCACATAGCCTTGGCGAGCACCTCCATGTCCGCTGGGAAAGCCGCAACGCCAGAACGGTGCGTCGGCAAGGACGAGACAAAGCACACAGCAAATAACGACATGAAACAAGTCGACAATCGGAGGGAGAAATCATGCCATTATTGACTACGCCAACCAGACGCTCATTTCTGCAGCTGACCGCCGCGGGGGCAGTTGGTCTCGCCACACCTGCCGTTTTCACGAGCCGCGCCCGCGCAGCTACCGGCCAGATCGTTGTCGCCGATTACGGCGGATCAAGTTCCGAGGCCATGAAAAAGGCGTTCAGCGAGCCCTTCGAGGCCGAAACCGGCATCAAGGTCGTACATGTCGCGCACGATACCGATCCGGTCACCCAGTTCAAACTGCTCGTCGATACCAAGAGCTACATCTGGGATGTCTGCTCCATGGACACCTCGCATGTTCTCAAGTTGACCAGCGGCAAAAACTATCTGGCGCCCATCGGTGTCAAAGACCCGAACGGCGAAATCATCAGCGGCATGGTTGCCGACAACTGGCTCGGCTATTCGGTCTTCGCCGATACGATGGCTTATCGAACCGATGTCTTCGGCGACAAGGGACCGGTCACCTGGCCAGATTTCTGGAACGTGGACAAGTTCCCTGGGCGGCGTGGTCTTTCCCGCGATGCGATCGGCGTATTCGAACATGCCCTGGTTGCCGATGGGGTCGCCCCGAAAGATCTCTATCCCATCGATGTCGATCGGGCTCTCGCTTCGCTCGACAAGATCAAGAAATCGGTCGCGATCTGGTGGGGTAATGGTGCGCAGAACTCCCAGATCCTCCAGAACGGGGAGGTGGACATGTCCAATGCCTGGTCTTCTCGCGCAGCCGAAGTCAAGGCATCCGGCGCACCGATCAAGATCGTGTGGAACGGCACCTATTCCTGCGACGGTCTCGGCATTCCGCTGGGCACCCCCCGATTGGAGCAGGCGCAGGCCTACATACAGTTCTACGCCCGAGCGGATCGTCAGGCGGCCTATTCCTCCCTGGTCGCCAACGGCCCGACCAACAGCAAGGCTTTTGCTCTGATGAAACCCGAGCAGGCGGCCCTGTTGCCGACAAGCGCCGAAAACCTCCCCGACCTCATCGCTACCAACAACAGCTGGTGGGCCGATAATTTCGAAGCCTCCGACAAGCGTTTCAAGGAGTGGCAGCTGGCGATCTGAGCCAGAGCTTCCGCGCTCATACCGCTGCCACGGTGGCCATAAAACAAGGCGACGGCAGCCGCCGCCGTCGCCGGATCATCTGTGCCGAATTGATTGCCGAAAGGATATCCAATGTCGCGAAAATCTACGTTTCCACTCGCCGTGCTGATCGACGGAGACGGCTTCCATCCTGCGGGCTGGCTGCATCCGGCCGCCGTCACGGGGCAAGCCGGCAAGATCGACCGCATGATCGAGATGGCTCGCGTTGCCGAAGCGGCGAAGATCGACCTGTTCTTCGTCGCTGATACGCCGGCGGCCCGGACCGACCAATTGGACATCTGGCGACGTTGGCCCAAATTCATGAACGTGCTCGAACCGATGACCCTGCTTGCCAGGCTCGCGGGGGAGACCTCTCACATCGGTCTTGGCGCGACGGTATCGACCAGCTTTTTCGAGCCCTACAATATCGCCCGGCAGTTCGCTTCGCTCGATCATATTTCCAATGGCCGCGCCGCCTGGAATGTCGTGACGTCATCCAACGATTACGCGCCACGCAATTTCGGTCTCGATCGGCTGCCGCCTCACAACGAGCGCTATGAAAAGGCACGCGAAAGCGTCGAGATCGTCAAGGCTTATTGGGATAGCTGGGAAGACGATGCCTTCATCTACGATCGGCAGCAATCCTCCAGCTTCGACCCCGCCAAACAGCATCCGGTCGATTTCAAAGGCAAGTATTTCACCGTTCATGGCGCTCTCAACCAGGCTCGGCCTCCGCAGGGCCATCCAGTGATCATTCAGGCCGGCGCATCGGGAGACGGCAAGGAACTGGCCGCTGAAACGGCCGATGTGGTCTTCTCGGCGGCCGGAGATCTGGAGGCTTCGCGCGCCTTCTACTCCGATCTCAAGAGCCGGATGGCACGTTACGGCCGCGATCCGAGCGAACTGAAGGTTCTGGCGAGCCTTCGTTGCAGCATCGGCAAGACCCGTCAGGAAGCGGTCGATAAATATCACCTGCTGCAGTCGCTTATTCATCCCGATGTCGGCATCAAGATGTTGAGCGAGCAGCTTGGCGTCGATCTGGCTGGGCTGCCTCTCGACGAGCCTATTCCGCCCGGCGTCATCCCGCAGACGACCAATCGCGAGAAGGGCTTCTTCGAAAGATTGCGCGCTCTCATCCTTGCCCATCCCACCAAGACGCTAAGGGAAATCTACCAGCTCTACGATTATGGCACTGCGCCCATCTGCGGGACACCGACGGAGATCGCCGATCTTCTGGAAGAATGGATCGACACCGGAGCAGGGGACGGATTCATGCTTCTTTTCAATACATTGCCGAGCGATCTCAATGATTTTGTCGAGCTTGTCGTACCGGAGCTGCAGCGGCGTGGTCGGGCGAGAACGGAATATACGGGTCAAACCCTGCGAGACCGCCTTGGCCTGAAGCATCGCGCCAATCCGCATCCGTCGCGCGCGCGCGACAAGATGGTCTCGTGATGAAAGTCGCCTCATGACCATATCATCCACGCATCCAGTTCGCGCCGGGTTCTTCGGCACATGGCGGCCTGGCGTCGCATGGCTGTTCCTGCCGGGTTTCCTGTTCCTGGCGATATTCTTCCTTTGGCCGACGCTGCGGCTCGTGTCCATGGCGTTCGTCGACCCTGACGGCACCTTCAGTATGAGCGCTTTCAGTCAATTGCTGGACACGCCGGTCTATCGGCGGATCTTGCTCGGCACGGCGGGGATCGCCGTCGAGGTGACGATATGGAGCCTCGTGCTCGGCTATCCGCTTGCCTATTGGATCGCTCATCAGTCGCCGGTACGTCAGAGGCGTCTCCTCGTGCTCATACTGACGCCTTTCTGGACGAGTTCGCTGGTCAAAAATTTCGCATGGCTGGTCCTGCTCGGCCGCAACGGCCCGTTCTCCAGCCTGCTGCATTATCTGGGCATGCCGGGGGGAGGGAACCTTTTGTTCAACCGAGGCACGGTGGTGTTTGCGATGACGCACACGTTGCTGCCGCTTGCCGTCATCATTATGTTTCCTGTCCTCAATGCGGTAAACCGCAGCCTGGTATCCGCGGCCCGAACCTTAGGCGCGAACGGCGCACAGACGTTCTGGCGCGTCTATTTTCCATTGACCGTGCGCGGCGTGGCGACCGCCGGCCTGCTCGTTTTCATCGTGGCGCTTTCGTTCTTCATCACGCCTGCACTGCTCGGCGGCCCCGCCCAGACCATGATCGGCCAGTTGGTGATCGAACAGATCAACGCATACCAGAATTGGCGCACAGGCAGTGCGCTGGCCGTCTTGCTGACGCTTATGACCATGCTTGCCGTCTTTGTCTGCGACTGGTTGTTCTCGCTGTCATCGGCCATGGGCGGCAGCTCGGCTCTGAAGGCACAGACGCGCAGGCGGCGAATTGGTCTGGCGGTGGTGGCCTTGCTTGGTTCTTTCTTCGCGACCTTCGACCGGTTGCGTGAGCGCTATTTGCCATTTCCATCGCCAAAGGGATTTCTGCCGATCTATTGCTGGTTGGTGATCGCAGTGCTGCTGCTGCCGATCCTCGCCGTCGTTCCCATGGCCTTTACCAGCAGTAATTTCCTCTCATTTCCGCCGTCAGGCTTCAGCCTTCGCTGGTTCGTCGAATATTGGCAGTCGCCTCTCTGGCGCATGGCAACGTTCCGCTCCTTCGCGATCGGCCTCGCGACGGCGTCATTGACACTCGCCCTTGCGACATCAGCCGCGTTCGCAACGGCACGCTCCAAGGGGCGGATATCGAACGCAGCGTTTCTGACCTTCGCGGCGCCGATGATCGTGCCGCAACTGGTCATTGCAATCGCGATGTTCTACCTGTTCGCCAGCATGTCGCTAGTGGCCACCAACCTCGCCATTATCCTCGGCCATACCGTAATCGCACTGCCCATCGTTTTCGTCGTCATGGTAACGGCCTTCAAGGGGCACGACTGGCGGCTCGACGAAGCGGCCGCGACATTGGGAGGCAACCGGTTTCAGGTCATACGGCGCGTCACCCTGCCGCTTGTCAGCGTGTCGCTCATCGTCGGCTTCATCACCGGCTTCCTGGAATCCTTCGAGGAACTGACCATCGTCCTCTTCGTTGGTGGCGGGTTCGTTACCACCTTGCCAAAGCAGCTTTGGGATGACGTGTTCATGCAGGTCAGTCCGACCCTGGCGGCGGCTTCGACCGTTATTTTGGCGATCGTAACACTGCTTTTCCTGACAATGGAGATCCTCCAGCGCAAGCAGCCATCGTAATAAGACACGGCTGTTCTGCCTGGAAGTTGCACAACGAAAACAAGGGACCGCCTCATCCAGAGATGGGCGGCCCTTCGCATTGACGCGGTGCTAATGCGTAAAATATGCGAACTGGCTACGGCTCAATGAGCAGCAACGGTCCAGAAATAGTAGGCAAGCGGGATGGCAAGAAGATACATGCCGATCGACACCTGCTTTGCTTCGCCCGACAAGACCTTGACGATAACGTAGAACAACAGACCTCCGGCGATCCCCGTGCCGAAACTGTTCGAAACCAGGGTCAGCAAGACCATCATCAGGGCAGATAGACCGTCCGAGAAATTCTCGAGATCGACTTTCTTCAGAGCGCCGAACATCGACATGCCGACGAGGATCAAAGCCGGCGCGGTGGCTGCGGCCGGGATCATCAATGCGATAGGAGTAAAGAGTAGGGTGAGGGCAAACAGGGCCGCTGTTGCGATGGACGCAAGGCCGGTGCGGCCGCCCACTTCGGCGCCAGTGGCGGACTCGACAAGTGCCGTGGCCGAGGGAATGCCGAGGAGTGGACTGATCGTTGCGGCAATGGAGTCGACCAGGAACGGCTTGCCCAGATCCTTCATATTGCCCGCTTCATCGACCAGGCCGGCCTTGGCACCGACGGCAAGCGTCGTCCCCAATGTCGAGAAGAATTCCGAGGCGAAGAAGGCGAAGAGATAGGGGAAGTACTGGATCTTGAGCGCGCCGAGGAAGTCGAGCTGCAGACCGATTTCGGAGATGCCGTGCGGCGCGCCGAAAAATGTGGTCGGGACCTTCGTGACGCCAAGCGGAATGCCGAGCAGCGTGCTGCCCAGAATGGCCCACAGGATCGGTCCCGGCACTTTCCGACCACGCAAGAAGACGGCCAGGAAGATGCCGAAGACGGCGATAATAGCCTGCCCCGAGCTGAAGGATCCGAGCATGAGCGCATGGCTCTTGGCGTTGACGTCGACGAGCCCCGCATTCTTGAAGCCGAGAAGGGCGATAAACAATCCGATAGCGGCGCCCAAGCCGAGCTTGATCTGGGCCGGCACCATGCGGGCGATGACCTGGCGCACGCCTAGTACGGTCAGCAGCACGAAAATGACGCTCGACCAGAACGATATGGCAAGACCGGTCTGCCACGGAATATGCTCCACAGCCGCCATTGTCGGGCCGACGAGAACCGACCCACCGATGCCCGGCCCCACCACGAAGGGCATGTTGGCATAGAGCGCCATGAACAACGTCGCACCGATGATGACGAGAATGGTCGCCGTCGTCGCTGCCGCGCGATCGATACCAGCCGCGGAAAGCAGGGAGGGAATCACCACGAGAAGGTAGGCAGCGGCAAGGAAGGAGGTGATGCCTGCAATCACCTCTGTCTTTGTATTGGTATTGCGTTCACGCATGCGGAAGTAGGTCTTCCACCGCGCTTCGGATGCTCCGTCTGGCTGCGCAAGATTCGTATCGGGGGCCATGTATGTATCTCCTAAGTCGGCAATCATTGCCGTGCAGCCAGTGACTTCAGTTTTGGTCTGCGGCCAGAAGTGGTCTGATTTCCAAGGTCGTGCCATCCGTCAGCCCGAGGTCGGTGACGTGCGGGCCGGGATTGCAGGCAAGGCTGGCACCGACGACCGCCTTGAAGGTACGAATTGGCGGCATCCAGTCGGCGATCGCGTCCGCTGCCGAGCGCAGCTTGGCGAAGTCCCCAGCAACCTCGTGCGCCGGAGCATCCGACAACAGCCCGCAGACGGGCAGCGCAAGCAGAGCCGTCACTTTGCCGTCTGCAGCAGTTGCCATGCCGCCGCCAGCATCGATGACGGCATTGGCAGCCGCGGCCATATCCGCCGGGTTGCGGCCGAAAACAGTGAGATTGTGACTGTCATGCGATATCGTCGTTGCCAGCGCGCCGCGCCAATGGCCCCAGTCTTCAAGAATGCCGATAACAGGCGAGGGGTCCTTTCTCCCGTGACGGTGGACGACCGCCATCAGGAGCATATTGTCAGGCAGGACAAGCTTGCCGTCCCTTACCGTAACGCTGGCCGCTCCCCATTTCGTGAAACGCGGGCTGACGACTGTATTCACGCGAGCCTCGCTCATGCCAGGCAAGGCAATATCGAAGTCAGCAGCTGACAGCCTGCCGAGCTTTACGGTGTCGCGATAGGCATCCGCGCGCGCGCCGCCATGGATCACCTCCGAGAGCCTGTCGCCCTTGGCGACCTCACGGCCCGATGCGTAGACGCGATCGACCTTGATCTTTTCAAGATCGGACAGGATGATGATATCGGCGCGTCGACCGGGAGCAATTAGTCCAAGATCGTACCGGTTGAGCCACATGGCAGCATTGAGCGTCGCGGCTCGAATGGCGTCGATCGGCCTCATGCCGTAGCCAATAAGGCGTCTTAGCACGGAGGACATTGCGCCATCCTTCACCAGATCATCCGGAAAGACATCGTCGGTGCAGATCGTCAGCGTCTGCGGCAGATGCGGGAGTGTCTTCAATGCCTCGATCACGCCGGGCAGCACATAGTCATGCGAGCCGCGCAACTCGACGGTGAGGCCGGCTCGCAATTTCGCCAAGAGGTCATCCCCGGACGTGATCTCATGATCCGATTGAATGCCAGCCGCGACGAAAGCCTGTAAATCCGTACCTTCGAGACCGCGGGCATGGCCACACACGCGCTTGCCGCTGGCAAGCCCCGCTTCGACGACCCCGCGCATCGGTTCGCTTCGCTCCAGCACGCCGCGCATGTTCATCACTTCGGCAACGCCCGAAATGTTCGGCCAGCTCAGCATGGTCGCCATTTCGCCGGACCGAAATTCTGCACCGGCAAGTTCCAGTCCTGGCGCAGAGGGCACGCAGGACGGCGCCAAGGTCAGAAAGCGCAACGGCAACTGTTTCGTTTCTTCCAACGCCCACCGAATGCCATCGAGACCGGCGACATTGCCGACTTCATGAGGATCCCAGCACACCGTTGTCGTGCCCTGCGGGACAACAGTCTCGGCATATCGCCTCGGCGTTACCATGGAGCTTTCGACATGCATGTGCGTATCGATAAATCCCGGCGCAATGAAATGTCCCGAGGCATGCATAGTCTGCCTCGCATCGGTCCTGCTGGCTGCGGCATGCACGCTCGCGATCAGCGGACCGACAAGGCCGATATCCGCCAGCCGCATCTCCGAGGTCGCGACATCGACGATCGTGCCGCCGACGATCAGGACATCGAATGGTTCCTGCCCGAGGGCGGCCCGCACGGCGCGATCGCGAAGATCGGATGCATGGAGGTCATGAGGTTCATTCGGCATTTGTGTCTCCCTGGGCGACGGCCGATGGCCGCGCGGTGGATTGCCTGACAACGAGTTCTATCGGGAAAATTCTGCTGATGTCGGTTTCGCCGGCGACGAAGGAGAGGGCGTGCACAGCAACTGCCTCAAGATCCTGACGAACTGTCGTCAGCGGCGGCGAAATGATCTGCGCCCACATCAGGTCATCGAAACCCGTAAGCGATAGATCTTCCGGTATTCGGCAACCCCGCTCCCGAACGGCAAGCGCAAAACCGATAGCCAGTGTGTCATAGGCAGCGGCGCAAGCCGTAAAGCGAGTGAGGTCAAGCTCACGACCGAGGATGCTTCCCGCCTCGAATGTCGCGTCGCTATGCGTCAACGTCGGCGCGATACCAGCCGAGAGGAAGATTTCGCACATTCCTCCAACACGCTCGCTCGCCACCAACGAATTCTCCGGGCCGGCAAGCACAAGCAACCTGTCGTGACCAAGAGCAAGCAAATGCTGGGCAATCTTACGGCCGCCTTCGCGGTGGTCGCTCGCAGCAACATTCCCGATAGTGGCCGCGCTATCGATGACGGCAACGGGAACAGCAACGCTCTCCGGCATGACTGTGGTACCGCGCGTCGGGATGACGATCAGTGCGTCGACGCCGCGGGCGATCATGTTTCTGATCTCGAAGTCCTGCTGCCGTGGGTCACCCTGACTATCGCCGATAAGAACGGCAAGGCCACGCTGTTTGGCAGCCCGCTCAATGGCCTGGGCAAAGGCAGGAAACAAAGGTTGTCCGATGTTCGGAACGAGCAAGCCGACCGTATTGCTCTTGCCGGTGCGCAGCGCGCGCGCCGTATGATCGGGCACATAGCCCAGTCTATCTGCCTCCGCTCTGATCTGCTCGATAAGCGCCGGAGAAACACGCCCCTTGCCGCGCAGGGCATTCGAGACGGTTGCGGTGGACACAGCCAGCCTGTCAGCAATTTCACGAATGGAAGAAGGGCGCGTTTCGCTCATTCCGGACTGGTCTCGATCTCCTATGGTTAAACGATTAATCACAGGAGAATATTTTTGCAAGCGCTTATTTTCCTGCTTCGAGGCAAGGGCGTCCGCCAATCCGTGTCCGGCGATCAACTCTCGATAGTTAGACCTCTCTTCAATCGCGCGGATATGGTCGTTGGATTTCCCTAAAATTGCCCGTGGGTAAAAACTTGCCACGGGAACGCCAGGCCGGCGCATTTATTGCGGCGGCAGCTTGCACGCGGATCGGAGCAGATCTTCGCGATAGCCACGGCGAGATCAAAATATTGGCAACCACCTTGCGTACGAGCGGCCTCCGGATCATGCCGAAGGGATGGCCGATGAAGGGCAGGGGCTGACGTTAGCGAATCGGTGCGAAAATTCTCAAGGTCATGACCGTTCAACCAGTGATGCCGCACTCACGCCGCTGCTCCCGACACCACAGGGAAAAGCGGCGGAAGCAGCCTGCTCATGCTGCTTCCGCCGCCTATGTTAAGCGGACTTTGTCTCGGTCTTCCGGCGTCACTTGTCCTTGAGGACGAGGGCGCTGGTCAGATCACCGAGCGGCTTCTGCTTATGTGCAGCAACGGCTGTGTCGCGGACCGTGATGCCATGGAGAGTCGGCAGCTCAAAGCGATGTGTGATGAAACGCAGGATCGAGGTCGTGTCCATCGGCGTATGATCGACATAGCCGTGCCGCGCATAGGGCGAGACGATAATCGCCGGTATGCGCGAACCTGGTCCCCAGCGATCGCCCTTCGGCGGCGCGACATGGTCCCAAAGGCCGCCGTTCTCGTCATAGGTGACGACGACCAGCATATGCTGCCATTGCGGGCTCTTTTCGAGGTGTGCAATCAGATCGGCGATGTGAGCGTCGCCTGCCTGGACATCTGCATAGCCCGAGTGTTCGTTGAGGTTGCCCTGCGGCTTGTAGAACGAGACCTGCGGCAGTGTGCCGGCGTCGATTGCCTTGATGAACTCGGCGCCAGCCAGACCGCCGTCCCTCAGGTGTTCTGCCCGGGCAGGAGTGCCGGGAGCGAAGTTGGCATAATAGTTGAATGGCTGGTGGTGATATTGAAGGTTGGGCACGGGCTCCTTGTTGCCGTTGTCGAGCACATCCTTCCATCCGCCGCCATACCACGCCCATGTCACATGCTTCAGGCTGAGCATGTCGCCGATAGTGGGCTCCGTCTGCGGCGGCAAGGTTGTCGGCTTGCTCGGGTCTGCGAGTGCTTTGTCGCCGCCCGCTGCCGGGCCGTTGCCGCTAGGCTGATAGGGCGGCTGCATCGTGTTGACGGCGTAGAAGTCGGGAGTGAGATTGCCGTCTCCGACGAACTTCGGCACGCCGTCGACCGCCGATTTCGGCGAGTTGGGTGCAGCCTTGAGCGTTACCCCATCCGGCTCCACGACGGCGATGGAAGGTTTGGCGGCACTGGTATCGGCGTTGGGATAATAGGGCGCGCAGGCGCAGATCAGCCATTGGTGATTGAAGAAGGAACCGCCGAAAGCGCCCATGAAGAAATTGTCGGCCAATACGTATTTCTGGGCGACCTTCCACATCGCCGTCTTCGAGCCGTCCCAGAGGCTCATCGTGAGTGCACCCGAATCCGCGTAGGCGACGAATTTGTCATTGCGTCCACCGTCGATCTGCATCTGGTTCTGATAATAGCGGTGCCAGAGATCGCGCGTGATCGCGTTGAGGGTGAGATTGAACCCCTTGGGGTCGTCCGCATGGAACGGCCGATTGGGAAGATGCTCGGTCTCCGCCTGCGTTATCGGTGGCGTGACGCCTTTGGCGGTTAGTCCTTCCCAGATCGGCGGCAGTTCGCGGAAGGGTTTGCCATCACGGTCGCGCTGCGTGCGCGCGCTTACTGGTGCTTTCGAAAGGCCGTTCGCACCCGGGAAGCTGCCATAGAGATTGTCGAAGCTTCGGTTTTCCGCATAAATCACTACGACGGTGTCAATCAATTTCAGATCGCTGGCGGCACTTCCCGCTGGTGCCGTCTTTGTGCCGGAAGTGCCGGCAAAGGCAGGGCCAACAGCGGCCACGGAAAGACTTAACGCAAAGGCGGCCGTAGCAGTGATCGACTTCATTTGAACCTTCCTCCCAGGATGTCGGTGGATGCGCCTCCACCTCAATAAGGCAGCTTATCGGCGCCATTAGGCAACGCAAGCGTTAATTGAAATGATTCTAAAATGCGGCTACCGATGTTTCGGAGCGAGATACGACATTGTAGCGAGGGGATGTGACCATAGCGATACAAGCGAAATTGCGCAGACGGTTATGGCTCGGGTCGGGAGCTGTCGTCACATTCCTGCTGCTCCTGACATCCGCCGACACGGGTCAGGCTCTGTCGCGCTCGGAGGTGCGGCAGCAGTCCATGGCTTTGGCGGCGCTTGGGAAGGCCCTCTTTTTCGACCCCTCCCTATCGGCTTCAGGCAAGATGGCCTGTTCCTCATGTCACGATCCCAGCCATGGTTTTGCGCCGGCTAATGATCTTGCGGTACAGCTCGGCGGCGGCGACCTGCAACGGCCCGGACTGAGAGCGGTGCCCTCGCTCAAATATCTGCAGGTCGTCCCATCCTTCACCGAACACTTCTTCGAATCCGAAGACGAGGCCGACGAAAGCATAGACAATGGTCCCACAGGCGGCCTCACCTGGGATGGCCGCGTCGATCGCGGTCGTGAGCAGGCAAAGATCCCGCTGCTCTCCGATTTCGAGATGGGTAATAAAAGCGAAGCCGAGGTAGGACGCCATGTGCTCGCAGCCGGCTATGGCAACGCGATCGCCGACATTGCCGGCCCGAACGCGCGTAAGGATCCGGCAATCGCCTTTCGCACCGCGCTTAAGGCGCTGGAAGTCTTTCAGCAGGATTATCGCACCTTCTATCCCTACTCGAGCAAATATGACGCGGTGCTGGCCGGCAACGCCGTGCTCACTCCGCAGGAGGCGAGGGGTCTGGAACTGTTCAACGCACCTGAGAAGGGGAACTGCGCCTCCTGCCATATCAGTGAGCGCGGAAATGACGGCACGCCGCCGCAGTTTACCGACTATGGGTTGATCGCCATCGGCGTCCCACGCAATCGTGACATTCCCGCCAACAAGGATCCGGCATTCCATGACCTCGGCCTATGCGGTCCTTTGCGTACCGACTTTGTCGGGCGCCAGGACTATTGCGGACTTTTCCGCACGCCAACGTTGCGCAACGTCGCCTTACGCAAGGTTTTCTTCCACAATGGCGACATTCACTCGCTGCAAGATGCCGTGCGCTTTTATGTCGAGCGGGAGACCCATCCGGAGCGATGGTACTCGCGGAAACCGGATGGAAGCGTCGACAAGTATGACGATCTTCCCGAGGAGGCGAAAGCAAACATCAACACCGATCCTCCCTTCGATCGCAAGGCGGGCGATGAACCGGCACTATCTCCCGCCGAGATCGATGATGTCGTCGCATTTCTCGGCACACTCACCGATGGTTATGAACCGCCAAAGTGAAGAGCGAAGCGCTTGCTTGCCTTACTTATGCTTCCGCGTGGCCGGCAAATCGAGCAAAGCGACAACGGCTTCAGCGCCCTTGCCGGATACCTTCACACTGCCGATATCGTCTATTTCGAGCTCCGCTCCGTTCGAGAAGCTGAGAGACCAGCCATCGCCGCGATCGGTGCGGCGCCGATCCGTCAGCTCAATACCGGAAGCGGTCACTACCGCAATTGCTTTGTCGACATCCATGGCTGTCACCCACTTGGTTTAGGATACTGAACCGCTTCGAGAGCTTCAAAGCGGTCACGCCGGCTTCTTTTCTCTCATTCGACAGGGCCCGGGCTTGCACCCGCCGTACGCCGTAAGGTTATATGCTGCCGTGACGAGATAACCTGTCGCGCTGATGAGATTTTCGTCGATGCCCAGGGTATGCAGTTTCGTCGGACGTGGCAATGCATGTCTGACGTGGCGCGTTCCGATCCTTTCAATCGCATATCCCTGAAGATGTTATCCGGTTCAGTTCGTTTCTTGGTTTAGGGCTAAGCCTGCCATGCCGGGCGCGGGCAAACACAAGAGATTTCGCCTTCGGGCGATAAGGATCACCGACATTTGCGACGGCAGCATACGCCGGATCGGTGTAAAACCGGAGTCAAGAATCGGATTGATGGACCAGAAATGCGGGCTTTTCGCTGGACATTAGGAAGCATCTCCCGGATCAAACTACCCAAAGGGCCGGATCGCGTTTTCGCTATCTATTTTTGACCCCATTTCCTGAAATTTTGTTCCAATGCGTTGCCTGTTCGCGCTGGCAGGGCATAGCAGGATACAATAATGGAGACCGGCCCCCGACAGGAGCCTGACGTCAATCTGCTTATCGAGGCGCAGACTTGAACACGGTCGACGGCCAAGGGATCTTTAAGTCCGTGGGATTACGCGCGGGCGATCACTCTGTCGCGCGAAGTAAGTCGCCTGACGAGCGGGTGAATGGAATGGCTGTGCGAAATTTTACGCAGAAGCGCGACGGATGACGACTAATCAGTCACAAGGTAGCCACTCGGGTTCTGAAATCTACAAGCGCCAATCAGTTAGGCGGATCATCCAGATAAACTCGATCTACCAGTTTCAGGCTCCTGTCCGGTTGCAATATATACGTCTCTCGAACTCGCTCGCCCCATTGATCAGTAAAGTCATGGGGAAGCAAACTGCCAATGGGTGATTTCAGCAGACGCTGTGACGGCTGCCCACCATAGGTGATACTGCCTGGAATGGGTTTCAGCGCAGCCCCGCCAGTCTGACACGACGCCAGAATTGCGCTCAGCGATATTGTCAATATCAGACGCTTCATCGGACACTCCAACTCGGACAATCCCGTTGCACTGTAATGATTTTCCGCGGCAAACGCCAATGCGGTTGTACAATCGGCTTGCTGACCACATCCAATTCAGTTCCATAACAAACCTTATCTGATATTTTCATGTTGCGTGGTGGGTTCAAGGATGAAGTGCGACTTGCAAATGATACCAATGGGTTGTCACTCGCAAGGAAGACGCAATGGAACGCACCTACTCCCACATCGATCTGGATGAACGACGCAAGATTGCCCGCTGGCG
>NZ_JAELTU010000338.1 GCF_016429015.1 Rhizobium sp. ASV20 | reverse complement strand
CGCACTTCGCGCGAGGCGCTTGAGGCCGTCGTGCCCGAGCCGCTCGAGATCGACGAGCCGCTGGTGAAATACGAATTCATCCGCATGCCCGATTCCACCGGCTTCGGCGATTATACCGAGACCGGACAGGTCATTCCGGTTACCTATCGCGGGCGGAAGGGCGCTTACGTCCACTCCATGTATCTCGACGACGATGCGCCGATCACCGGCGGCCGCGAAATCTGGGGGTTCCCGAAGAAGCTCGCCAATCCGAAGATCGTCAACGAGGGCGAGGTCATCGTCGGTACGCTGCACTACGGCAGCGTTCTTTGCGCGACCGGAACGATGGGTTACAAGCACAAGCCCGTCGATCAGGCGCCGCTGCTTGCCTCTCTCTCGGAGCCCAATTACCTCATCAAGATCGTGCCGCATGTCGACGCCACGCCGCGTATCTGCGAGCTGGTGCGCTACTACCTGACCGACATCACCATCAAGGAGGCCTGGACCTCGCCCGCCGCCCTCGATCTCAGGCCGCATGTCATGGCCGATGTCGCCCGGTTGCCGGTTTTGGAGGTGGTCTCCGCAGTACACTTCACCGCCAACCTGACGCTCGGATTGGGTGAAGTCGTTCACGACTACCTCGCCGAACGTCGGTAACAGAGCCTCATTTTTCCCATTGCTGGAGACCAACCGTGCTCGAACGAAACATCAAGCCCGCAGTGCCGACAATCCCGGAAATTGCCACGCAATATGATCGTGTCGCCCTCGTATTTCAGGGCGGCGGTGCCCTCGGCGCCTATCAGGCCGGCGTCTATCAGGCCTTGGCCGAAGCCGGCTGCGAGCCGACCTGGCTTTCCGGCGTATCTATCGGCGCCGTCAACGCCGCGATCATTGCCGGCAATGAGCCGAGCCGCCGCCTGCAGCGCCTGGAGCAATTCTGGCAGATCATTTCCGGTCGCAAGATCTGGGCCTACACGCCGGAAGGCGATGTCTTCCGCGACATTCGCAACCGGACGAGCTCATGGATGACCATGACAATGGGCCAGCCGGGCTTTTTCAAGCCGCGCTTCCCCAATCCGTGGTTCGAATTGCCGGGGGCGGAAGGCGCCACCAGCTTCTATGACTCCTCGGAGCTAAAGAAGACGCTCGAGATGCTGATCGATTTCGATGTGCTGAACGATGGCAAGAAGCGTTTCAGCGTCGGCGCGGTCAATGTCCGCACCGGCAATTTCGTCTATTTCGACACCGACAACATTCGCATCGGCCCCGAGCACATCATGGCGAGCGGCGCTTTGCCGCCGGCCTTGCCGGCGATCCGCATCGAGGGCGAATACTATTGGGATGGCGGCATCGTTTCCAATACGCCGCTGCAATATCTCCTCGACCAGGAAGAGGATCGCAGCTCGCTGGTGTTCCAGGTGGACCTCTTCAGTGCACGCGGCGTCCTGCCGCGCAGTATGCCGGATGTGCTGTCGCGTCATAAGGACATCATGTATTCGAGCCGCACCCGGCAGAACACCGACAATTTCAAGCGCATTCACGGGCTGAAGATGAAGCTGTTGAACGCGCTGAAGCGCGTTCCAAAAGATCAGCTGACGCCGGAAGAGGAAGCGCTGATCACGGATTATTCCGACGCCGGCGTCGTCAACATCGTACACTTGATCTATCAGCACAAGAACTACGAGGGTCATGCCAAGGACTATGAGTTCTCCGGCACCTCAATGCGCGAGCATTGGGACATGGGGTTGGAAGATACCAAGCGCACGCTGCGACACACCGAATGGCTGTTGCCCCCCTTTACCGATGATGCAGTTGCCATCCATGACCTTCATCGCGAAGATCCGGTGTGATCTATGCGAAGATAAGCTTCACCTCGCGTCAGCAGGCGGCGAGGTGAAGCTGAGCGGAAAAGCGATTACGGCTGATATCAGCGCGGCTTGTAGCTGACTGAAATCTTGGCGCCTGCCAATGCTGTCTGCGCCAGTTGGGCGGGATCGAGGCCGAGCGAACCGATCTGCAGCGGCTTGTTAAAGGCAAGGTCGAGCGTGAAGAAGCCCGTCGGATGCGGTAGATCCTCTAGGAAACGGAGCAGGGCCTTCTTCGATTCGGCGTCGATCTGGCTGTCAGGCAGGATTTGCAGCGCCGTCGCGGCATTGCTGCGCAATTGAGCAATACCCTGAGCCGGATCGTCCGAGCCCGTCGTCTGCTGCAAGAGCGAAGCAAGCGACGGCACGGCCATTCCCTCGAAGAGCCCCTGATTGTCGAGCCGGAAGCGCAAATGCGTCAAGCCGGCGGAACCGCCTTCGGCCAGAGCCTTGACATTCGTGTCCTTCGGCAGGGTCAACTCAGCCGATAGCGATGCCCTGCCGAGACGCAGGTTGGTGAGCTGAACTTCCTGGATATCGAGATAGCCATCCTTCGGATCGAACCGGAACGACCCGGAGATATCCATCGGCCATTGTTGGACCGTGGTTATGTAATTGGCGAGCGCGTTATCCATCAGCGGTGTGAAGCGGATGCCTTCGACGGAGAAACGCCCCCAGTTGGGCATGTTTTCAGGCTTGGTGGTCATGGATTTGAGGAATGTGACCAGATTGTCGCCCTTCAATTCCGCATGTTCGAATGTCCATCCGAATCTGCTGCCCGATTTGAAAAGGCCATTCGTCACCGCGCATCCATCATGCAGCTCGGACACCGCGAAGCCGTCCGCATGCTGGATGATGTCGCTGCCATTGACGAGGTCGGCACACGGCGTTTCCGCTGCCTTGGCGGAGAGAGGAACAAGCGAAAGGAAGAGGGGCAAGAGGAGGAGGGCGCGCATCTTGATATCTATCTCGTTGGAGAAATCGGCAGATATGGAGGCGTGCCATGTTTCCGGCTGGGGCCGGCATGTCAAGTCGCGATCACTCGACATCGACCCCGTCCGTCGAGATCGGGGCACTGATTGACGGAGCGGCGGACCTCAGGCCGATAGCTTTAAATTGTCGGATTTGGTCCGATCGCCGCGGCTGCTGTAGGGTAGGATGCGGCGCAAAACTTCCTGGGCGAGCGCCTGCGCATTCTGCTGCGCCTTGTCGAGATTGCTGACGCCTTCCAAGGCGACGGAATAGAGGGTTTGGCCGTAGCCGAACACTTCGCGATAAGCCGCACGCTCGATGATCGGCGTGGAAAGCACATGTACCCGTCGGCTTGAGA
>NZ_JAELTU010000337.1 GCF_016429015.1 Rhizobium sp. ASV20 | reverse complement strand
GGCGCCGTGTTGCCGCCTGCCCTCGCCTTCACGGCGATATCGGCCATATTGAGCGTGCCGAAGACGGCATAGAGATAGCCGACCGACACCAGAAACAGCGTGGTGGCGATCAGATTCAGCACGGCATATTTCAGCGCACCGTCGATCTGCTCCCGTTCCGAGCCGAGGATGAGCAGGCCGAAGGACGAAATCAGCAGGACTTCGAACCAGACGTAGAGGTTGAAGACATCTCCGGTCAGGAAGGCGCCGCTGACGCCCGCGAGCAAGAGCATGAGGAAAGGAAAGAAACCATAACGACGGCCGCTGGTGCCGATTTCTGCGATTGCGTAAATGCCGGCAGCCAACGCCACGATCGCCGCAGTCAGGGCCAGAACCGCGCTGAGAAGATCGACGCTGAAGGCGATACCGAAAGGCGGCAGCCATCGGCCCATGACCATCGTGACCGGTCCATCAACGGCAACCTTGCAAAGCAATGCGGCGTCGGCCAGCACCAAGAGCAGCAGCCCGGGAATGGCGATCCAGGGGTGCCATTCGGTGCGGTTGCGCAGCATCAGGAGAATGGCGCCAAGGCCGATGCACAGGCCTACCGGCAGGATGACCAGCCAGTGCGCGAGCGGCACCGGTGCAGCGACCAGCGCGGCGGAAAGATCGACGGGAATATCGGTCGGTCCGGCCATTCGTCAGTACCCCAGGGGCGGCAGTGGCCGCTCGTCCGGTTCGGCGGCCTGCATCTCGCCGGTATTGTCCGTCTTGAGATCTTGATAGGCCCGGTAGGTTAGGACGAGCAGAAAGGCCAGGAACGAGAAGGAAATAACGATGGCCGTCAGGATCAATGCCTGCGGCAGCGGATTGGCCGCCGACAGATCAAGCGTGCTGGCGCCTTGCGGAATGATGGGCGGTACCTCGGGTGTTATCCTGCCCGCAGTAAAGAGCAGCAGATTGACGGCATTGCCGAGGATGGCGATGCCGAGCATGATGCGGATCGAAAACTTCGACAGCATCAGATAGATCGCCGCCGAGAAGA
Source organism: Rhizobium sp. ASV20 (assembly GCF_016429015.1). Taxonomy (GTDB): domain Bacteria; phylum Pseudomonadota; class Alphaproteobacteria; order Rhizobiales; family Rhizobiaceae; genus Rhizobium. The sequence continues at coordinate 2,205 of NZ_JAELTU010000337.1, read as the reverse complement.
ACAGGCCGACAAGGCCGGCAAAGACAGCCTCCATCAGTCGACCTCCCGCTCTTCGAGCGCAAGCGCAATCGATGTGATCGCACCGACGACGACCAGATAGACGCCGATGTCGAAGAGCATCACCGTGGAGAGTGCCACTTCGACGCCGAAGAGATGCGGATAGATCCACAGCCCCGTCATGAACGGCACGCCGAAGAAAACGGACAGGAAGCCGGCAAGCGTCGACGCCAGCAGGCCGAAGCCGGCGATCGCCAACGGATGGAAGACTATGGCGCGGCGCACCGCGGTCACGCCGCAGGCAATGCCGTAGATCGCGAAGGCGGATGCGGCGATCAAGCCGCCGATGAAGCCGCCTCCGGGTTCATTGTGGCCACGCAGAAGGACGAAGACGGAAAAGAGCAGCATCAACGCGGTCAGAAACGGCGCAGCCGTGCGAAAGATCAGCGTGTTCACGAGCGCTCGGCCTCCATTCCGTTTTCGACATCGGCCTTTTCCTCACGGTCGGGATCGTTCGCGGCCAGCTTGCGCTCGCCGCCCGCACGGATGCGGATCAACGCCAGGATCGCCAGGCCGGTCATCGCAACGACGGCAATCTCGCCGAGCGTATCGGTGCCGCGGAAGTCGACGATGATGACGTTGACCACATTGTCGCCATGGGCGATCAGCTTCGAGTAACGGTCGAAGAATGCAGTCAGCGTCAGATCGAAGGGAGCCTGCGTCGCCTTCAGCAAGAGGAGCGAGAAGCCAGCCCCACAACCAATCGCAAGCAGGGCATGAGCAAACATTTTCAGCGGCGGGCGCCGATCCGCCGACGACAGACGCAGCCTCGTCATTACCATCGCCAGAATGACGACGGAGAGGGTCTCGACCATGAACTGTGTGAAGGACAGATCCGGTGCGCCGAACAGCAGGAAGATGACGGCGACGGCAAAGCCCTGGATGCCAAGCGATACAATCGCCGTCAGCCGGTCTCGCGCCAGAACAACGGCGGCAAGTCCGATGACGGCAATCAGGAAAATGCTCGCCTCATGCCATTGCAAATTCGGCCAGGCCGGCATTGCCGGAAGCTCGCCATAGATAATGAGCGGCATCAGCAACATGGCCGCAAGGCAGAGAAACGTAACGGTGACGTAGATTTCCAGACGGCCCGGCTGCAGGACGCGCGAGACCGCGTGGGACAGCCGCACCAAGCCGGAGATGAAGCCATCGAAACCGCGATCCGGCCCCGGTCCCAGGTGCCGCAGGATGACCGACATGCCGAAACGGGCGCGATCAAGCTGCCAATAGACCAGGATACCAATCAGCACCGTTGCCAACGAAAGCGCCAGCGGCAGACCGACATGCGGGATCGGCGAAGCGGATATATGCAATTCCTTGCCGGCAATGGCACTGGCCATCGGCGACGTCACATACAGATGCCATGCCCCCGAAAGCAGAGCCGCCACGAGGCCGAGCAACGCGAGCAGCACCGGCCCAAGCCACAATAGCGGCGGCGCTTCGTGCGGATGACGCGGCGTCTCGACCAGCGGCCCGACAAAGGGCTTCAGCGCAACGGCAAAGGCGATGGCGAACATCAGGGCGTTGCCGGCGACGGCGACGATCGTCAGAACAATCGCCCATGGCGAGGCCTGCGCCAACGCCGCATAGATCTCCTCCTTGGCAATAAAGCCGAAGGCAGGCGGCAGGCCGCCCATCGAGATGGCGGCGATGAGCGCCACGGCGAAGGTGAGTGGCATTGCAGAACGCAGACCGCCGAGGCGCGTGATGTCGCGCGTTCCCGTCTCGTGGTCGACGATGCCGGCGACCATGAACAGGGCGCCCTTGAACAGCGAATGCGCCACCAGATAAAGCACCGCGGCTTCAACGGCATAATCGGTGCCGAAACCGGTCAGCAGCACGAGCAGGCCGAGAGAGGATACCGTCGTGTAGGCGAGCTTCAGCTTGAGGTCGGTCTGGCGGATCGCCAGCAAGGTGCCAACCAGCAGCGTCGCCGCACCGAAAACCGGCAGGATCGTCTGCCATGCCGGCGTATTGCCCATGACCGGATTGAGCCGCATCAAGAGATAGACGCCAGCCTTCACCATGGTGGCGGAATGCAGATAGGCCGATACGGGCGTCGGCGCTTCCATGGCGTTGGGAAGCCAGAAGTGAAATGGAAACTGCGCCGACTTGGTGAAGGCGCCGCCGAGCACGAGGATCAGGGCC
>NZ_JAELTU010000336.1 GCF_016429015.1 Rhizobium sp. ASV20 | reverse complement strand
GAAATACAGCCACACCGCATGGGCGATGATGTCGGCGGGGAAACGATGGCGGCGGTAAAGAGGATCTCGGTCTGTCATGGCCGAGCATCCCAAATTCAAGTCCAAGCTTCGTTAACTTGACGATGCCCTTTTGTCTGCTTCGCGAGGACGCGCCCGCTCTGATCGTAGCGATCTTTCATGAGCGAATGGAACTCATGAAGCGTTTGGCTTGCCGCCTGGATGAATGATGCTCAACTCATTGTTTCTGCTTGATTAAATTCGGACTCAGGGTTCTGCTCCCATCAAGAGTTAGGATAGTGGTTCATTGTCTGTGTGGTCATTTTCAGACACCTAGGCCCGTGAAACTAATTTCACCTCACGCCTGGGGGAACAGAATCTAGTGGACGTCATTCTGCAAGTGTGACCAATCCAGCGTTGCTTTTTGGGCAATTTCTTCGCCGAAATACTGAACTTCTTTTCTTCCCTTCCATCTGAGACACTTGCTCCACTTGGTCGGTTGATGAGGGAAATTCGCCTATGCAGAAGTCGATATATCTGCTGTCACTAGGAAACTTCGTGCTCGGCTTCGATGCCTTCGTGGTTGCAGGTCTGTTACCACAAATCTCGGAATCCTTTGGCGTTTCCTTGCCTTCGGCAGGTATGTCCGTGGCGATCTTCACGATCTCATACGCATTGTCCGCGCCGATCTTTGCGACGGCCCTGTCGGGTAGATCGTCTCGGGTTGTTTTGTCTGCAGCGCTCTTAATATTCATTCTCGCTAACGTTGCTAGTGCAATCGCTCCGACCTTCTCAATACTATTAATTTCCAGGGCATTCGCCGGCGCCGGCGCCGGACTCTATGCGCCATTTGCGGGTTCATCGGTTGGATACCTCGTAGAGCCCAGCAAGAAGGGCAGGGCTTTGAGTACGATACTAGGCGGCATGTGCTTGGGCACCGTCCTCGGCGTTCCATTGGGATTGCTTGTTGCCGAGCACCTGGGCTGGCAATGGACATTCTGGGCGGTGGCTGCGCTCGGCACAGTTGCTGTTCTCGGCATCCTGCTGTTCTTTCCCAAGGTCAGTCCGCCTGCGCCCCCGTCACTTAGGCAGCGTCTGTCGTTGCTTCATGATCCTAGGATTGTCGGCATCGTTGGTGTAACCTTTCTTGTCAGTATCGCAAGCCTGGGTTTATACACGTACGTCACCGCGATCCTTACCGACACGGGAAAAGTGGCCGGGCTGCCATACTATCTGTGGGCTTGGGGGCTCGGCGGTGTTGTCGGGAGTTTCTCGGTTGGCCACGTTCTGGACAGATCCAGGAGGCCACGCTTTGTGATTATTCGCGTTGCGGTTCTGCTGGCTGCTGTCTTTGCTCTTTTGCCATTGCTGCTTTCCTCTAGCTGGGGTGGTCTCGTCGCTTTCTTTGCATGGGGATTGCTGGGATGGTCGACGCAGGCCCCACAACAGCACGCATTGCTTGAAATCCACCGCGATGCAGGTGCGGCAGCCGTGGCCCTAAACAGCTCGGCGAATTATCTTGGTAGCTCGCTTGGGGCATTCTTTGGTGGTCTCCTGATTAGCGCGGGAACCTCCGCTTACTTTCTCCCATATCTGGCGGCCGCCGTCGCATTTACCGGAGCTCTGGTCGCGATGTTCGTTGTTCAACGGGCTACGGCACCACACACCCTCGGAATCCGGCGCTAATGGTGCGGAACGGCGGTCGAAACAATCATTTTTCCGCCTTCGAACAGGAAGACCCCGCTCAATCGGCTCGATAGTTCAATCGCGATCTATCAATCTGAGGAAGCTATCGTGATTTCGCGCCGCGTTTCAAATGTTGGGAGGATTCTAGATGGCAGCTGTGGTTATGCTGGCAAGTCAAGAATCTAGGATCGAAGCCTACTGGCAGGGAACTATCGTCCTTGCCAGAGTGGCTTTCGCTTTTCCCTAAAGGCTGCAACACCTTCATCTGCGTCCTTCGAAGATAAGGCCGCAATGAGTTGTGGGGAGCGGACGGCGTATGCTTCCTGAGGTGTGAGATGAGAGGTCTGTCTCACAGTGCTTTTATTGCTCGTACAGACAAAGGCGCGCAGGCCAAAACATCTTGGACCCAACGATCCACCTCCGCGTCAAGATCCGAGAGCGGTACTACAGCATTCACCAAACCATATGCGTGCATTTCGGCGGCGCCTAACATCCGTCCTGCCATCATGACACCATTGGCGACATTTCTTGGTATCAAGCGCTGTAGCATGTTCATGCCACCATCGAGGGGCACGCGCCCGATCCGGGCTTCCGGTAGGCCGAACTGGGCCGTCTCGGCCGCAATTACGATGTCACAACCCAGCACCATTTCCATACCGCCGCCTAGGGCGACACCATTCACCCGGGCGATTATCGGGGTGTTGAGGCCGCTCCTTAGCGAAATTCCGCCAAAGCTGAACGAACTCCAGTAATCTACTCCGGTGGGCCCATTGCGATCCTTTAGGTTAGCACCCGCGCAGAAGGCTTTGTCGCCGGCACCCGTCAGAACTACGCAGCGAATGCTCGAATCCCGTTCTACTTGGTCCCAGATGCCTTCGAGCTCCTTGTGAGTAGCGGCATCGACGGCATTCATCCGGTCTGGTCGATCGATGGTAACCCGCGCCACGTGATCTTTTAGTTCGAAATAAAGGGCCATGGACAAAATCCTCTCGTGCCCGGCCGGTATATTTTCCCGGCGGGTGGTGATGTTCTTTCTTCAACTAAAATGAGGCCTCTGGGTTGGATATTATTGCGAAAGCTGCGAGCACCGATAGTACAATTTATCGTTGTTTGTGTTGCCGCCAGAGCAACGCATCACGCCACGTCGTCGAGCAGAATATTGGAGGATTTCCCGGCTGAAGCGACTTGGTGGCTGCTGGCAGCCAGTGGGCTTGGCTGAGGTAATACAAGCTCGCCCATCCACGTAGGCCGGGAACCAATTGTTCTCGGAAGGTGTCGGTGCTGGAGTTCTCTGCAGTCGGGAGCGGGAAAAGCTGAGGCCATCCGATAAGGTCAAGTTTTGCCCGTTTGAAGCGGCCGTCCGCACAGCTTCTCTTAGCTGCAGCCGATGAGCGTCAATTGGCGACGCGCCGGCGCGAGATCCACAGCACCGCAGTCCGTTTCCCCCAAGGCAAAGAGGTCGAAATCTCGGCTGGTTGCAAAGGAATTGCCAAATTGTTTGAGGCTGGCGTTTCAGGTATCGAGGCGCAATGAAATTGCCGAGCCTTTTTCCCCGGTTGAAGGGGTTTCGCTTTCCGCGTGAGATTGTCGCTTATGCGGTGTGGGCCT
>NZ_JAELTU010000335.1 GCF_016429015.1 Rhizobium sp. ASV20 | reverse complement strand
GCTTTTGACGACCGCGCTCGGCGGCTTCAAGACGCTCGGCGATCTCCGCACCAATCCCTTCGGCCTGCCGGCCGAGTGGCATTTCGAGAATTACACCAGCATCCTCTTCGGCGATCGCTACTGGCGGCAGATGATGAACTCCTTGATCATCGCCGTTCTCACCGTCTTCCTGACGCTGTCGGTCTCGGCCATGGCGGCTTTTGCCTTCGCGCATGTGAAATTCTTCGGCTCGAACTTCCTGCTGAACTATTTCCTGATCGGCCTGATGTTTCCCGCGGCAACCGCCATCCTGCCGCTGTTCATCCGCATCCGCGATCTCGGCCTGCTCAATACCTATTGGGGCGTGGTTCTGCCGCAGGTGGCCTTCGGCCTCGGCATGAGCATCCTGCTCTTCCGAAATTATTTTCGAAACCTTCCGGAAGAATTGTTTCAGGCGGCCTTTGTCGATGGTTGCGGCTATATCCGCTTCTTCTGGCATATTTCGCTGCCGCTCTCGCGGCCGATCATCGCGACCGTCAGCATCATCTCCTTCGTCGGCAGCTGGAACAGCTACATCCTGCCGCTGATCATGCTGAATTCGGACTCGATCTACCCCTGGCCGCTCGGCATGATGGTCTATAGCGGCGAATTCGGCACGGAATGGGAACTGGTGCTTGCCTTCATCACGCTCACCATCCTGCCCACCATCATCGTCTTCTTCCTGGCGCAGAAGCACATCATCGCCGGCCTCACCGCCGGTGCCGTGAAATCCTGAGCCTTACTGGAGTACAAACAAATGGCATCCGTCGAACTGCACGATATCCACAAGGCCTATGGGGCGCTCACCGTCATTCACGACATCTCGCTGTCGATCGAGGACGGCGAGTTCATCGCGCTGGTCGGCCCCTCGGGCTGCGGCAAGTCCACGTTGCTGCGGATGATCGCCGGACTGGAGGAAATCACCGATGGCGACGTGTCGATCGGCGGGCAGGTGGTCAACGCCATGACGCCGCGCGAGCGCAACATCGCCATGGTCTTCCAGTCCTATGCGCTCTATCCGCACATGACGGTCGCCGAGAATATGGGCTTCAACCTGAAGCTTTCGGGCGAGACCAAGCAGTCCATCGAGCAGCGGGTCAACGAAGCCGCGCGCATGCTCGATCTTACCAAGCTGCTCGACCGCAAGCCGGCGCAGCTTTCCGGTGGCCAGCGCCAACGCGTCGCCATGGGCCGCGCCATCGTGCGCAATCCGGCCGTCTTCCTGTTCGATGAGCCGCTCTCCAACCTCGATGCGAAGCTGCGCGTGCAGATGCGCTCGGAAATCAAGGCGCTGCATCAGAAAGTGCAGACCACCTCGATCTACGTCACCCACGACCAGATCGAGGCCATGACGCTTGCCGATCGGATCGTCGTGCTGAACCAGGGGAAGATCGAGCAGCAGGGGACGCCGATCGAGCTCTACCGCAAGCCGGCCAATCTCTTCGTCGCCGGCTTCATCGGCTCGCCGGCCATGAATTTCCTCGACGGCACGGTCGAGGGCGTTGATGGCGCGCCTGCCGTGCGGCTGAAGGACAGCACGCCGATCCGCATTGCCGATGAGCGCAAGGTAAAGGCGGGCCAGAGCGTGAAGATCGGTCTGAGGCCCGAGCATCTGAGCCTTGCCAGCGGCGGTTCGCCGCTCACCGGCCAGACGCTGCTTGTGGAGCCGACGGGCGCGCAGACGCATGTGCTCTTCGATCTTGCCGGCGAACAGGTGACGGCGGTCGTCGATGGCGAAGCGCCGGTGCGCTACGGTCAGCCGCTGAATGTCTCGGTAAGCCCTGAGCAGGTCTACGTCTTCGACGCATCGAGCGGCCTCGCCCTCTAGAGCTTTTCCGCCCTTCATCGAAAGGCGAAAATGCTCCATCTTTTTGTCTTTACGCAATCCTCTACGGAAGGCGTTTATGCGTTTTTCCCGGAGTTGTTCTAGACATTTACGTCGATGGAGTCGACGCGATCCGGGTAGAAGGCCATGTAGTCCTTGATCCGGCTGACGGAGGCATGGGGATTTTCGTAGCTCCAGATGGCGTTCGCCGAACGCTCGCCGCCAGCCGGGATACTATAATAGGAGCATTCGCCCTTGTATGGGCAATAGGTCTCGTGGCTGGTCTTCTGCAGCGATGCCATGTCGACATCCCCTCGGGGAATGTAGATCACGGCGGGATAGGACGCTTCCTTGAGCGACAATGCGTTGCGCGTATCGGCAATCACCTTACCGGCGACGGAAACGGTGACATGCGCATCTTTCCGCTCGATGGTGATGGGATGATCTGGACCGGGAATCTTGACTGGCTTTTCCGACATCATGAGCCTCTTGGGTGAAGGGTCAGATAAATGCAGTTGTCGCCGCAGAGGTGCCTGACAAACTGCGTTCGAATAGGGATATAGGAAGCCTGCCTGCGATTATCAGGGCTCTAGTGTGAATCCGTCTTCGACGCGCGCCAGCGCAGCCCGTCCATCAACAAACCGACGAGCCGGCGGGCGCGATCGTGCCATTCCGGCGAATTGGGCATGGAATAGGTGCCCGAGAGCGCGTGCAGCACATCGGTGCTGTCGACATCGGTGCGGATCGAGCCTGCATCCACGGCCCGCTCGATCAGGCCGGAAAGAGCCACCGGCACCTTGCCGTAGCTATCGGCGAAGAGCTTGGAATTGCTGTTAAGGAGGATGCGAAGGCTATCGGCCATGCCGCGTTTCGTAGCGATATACCCGACGAAGCGGTGCATCCATTCCTCAAGCGCCTGATCTGGCGCGAGCCGGGACGCGAGTTCTTCGGCTGCATCGCAGAGCGCTTCGACTTCGTGGCGATAGACGGCTTCGACCAGATGTTCCCGGCTGGGGAAATGGCGGTACAGCGTCCCGATCCCGACATCGGCCTGCCGGGCGATATCCTCAAGAGAGGCGGCAGTACCGTGGCTGGCAAAGGCCTGGGCGGCAACCTCGATCAGCCGGTCATGGTTGCGGCGCGCATCGGCACGGGGGCGCCGGCTGTCGTTCGGCACCGTATCCTTGTGTTTCGGCAATGGCTTGCGCGCCAATCTCTGCTCCTTGCGGGCTCCCGTATGAATATATCCGGTAATCCGCCACATGGCAGGTGACAGCATCTTCTCTCTGTCCCTACCCGAGGAGTGTTATCGCATTCGGCCTCACGGCGCCATTGCCGCCTGCGCAGGTGAGAGATGCGCATATTGGAGAGGGGTTTGAAACCGCCTTACGGCGACGGGGCACCGAAGTGGTTCGGCCCGAAACTCGGTCCCAGGTTCGGTCCCTGTCCGAAGGC
>NZ_JAELTU010000334.1 GCF_016429015.1 Rhizobium sp. ASV20 | reverse complement strand
CGGATGAACCGTGCGGCGTCCCGCGCAAAGACGTTCCAGCCCGGCGACTTTCGGCCAGAGATTTCCTCTGGCCGACGTGGCCCATGTCGTTGACCGACCGCTGCGGATAGGCACTGAAGCGGTCGGCCCTGTTCCTGGCGCCTAGTAGGCCGAAGGTTTGTTGTCCAGCCGCCAGACCTCTCCCGCCGGCGTTCCCGGCACGGGGGGCCTGAGGCCTTGGATGGCCCACAGATTGAAGGGCGTCTCGTCGATATGAATCTCCCATCGCAAGCCCCGATCGGCAATATACGGCGCCAGAAGCCTGCCGATGGCGGCGAGGAATTGTTGCCTGATATCGTCATCGTTGATTTGGCGTGCGATGTGATCGACGGCTATGCGAACGAAATCGTCCGCTGGTTGGCCACCAATGTAAAAGGAGGTTTTGGCGACGACCTCGAAAACGACGCCGACATAGAAGGGTGGCAAATCGCGATAAAGGCCGGTGAGCCGCTCGGCGATGGCCCGTTTGTCGTCGTCGGAAAAGGCAGCCTCGGGATGATAGATTTTCCAAAGGGGCATGGTGAGTCTCCTGATGAAATGGGAATGCTTGTGAGCTGGTCTGATTGTGCTGCGTCGGGTGCGTCAGACGGCCGGAGCCTGGCGATAACGCTCGGCAGGTGTGCCGTTTTGCATGAGTTCCTTGGCGAGATGGCCCCTTGCCTGATCGAAACCAGTCCAGACGCCGGGATCGTGCAAGGTCGGAAAGCAGACGAGTTCGCCTTGATCCAGCGCATGCAATGCGCTGTCGACGAGGGTTTCTGGCGACATGAAGAGATGTTCGGGGAAGGGCGTGGGCTTGCCGCCGAAGAATTCGGAGCGAACCATACCCGGCATGACGACCTGGACTGTCACTTTGCTCGATGCCAGCTCGGCCTGAAGCGCGCGGCTGAAGTGCAGCACATAGGCCTTTGACGCGCCATAGCTCGCGGCTCCTGGCAACGGCATCAGGCCTATGATCGAGCCAATGTTGATGATTGTCCCCTGATTGCGTTCGGCGAAGGCGCGCGCGGCGGCAAGCGAAAGCTGCGTCAGGGCCAGAATGTTGACCTTCACCAGGGTATCGACCGCGCCTTGATCAACCGAAATGCCAAGGCCAAGGGCACCGAGACCGGCGCAATTCACAAGGACCTCGATATCCGGGCGCTTTGAGATGATCGCCTCGACGGTCGCCAGATCCTGCTGATCGCTCAATTCGGCCAGCACGACCTCCACCTCGATGTCGTAGATCGAGCGCAGGCGCTTCGCCTGTTCCTCCAGCCGATCACGGCGACGTGCCACCAGGATAAGATCATGGCCCCGGGCGGCCAGACGATCGGAATAGGCCGCGCCGATCCCGGATGATGCTCCCGTGACCAATGACGTTCTTTTGATTTTGCTCATGGATGCCTCCTGTTAAGAGCTTGCGATTGTTGTAACTCTAATTATAAGAGTTAATCAAGAGGCCTTGTTGGGAGGATTTTCGAATGCGGTTGGACGCCGTATGGCAGTGGATGGTATCTCTGTGATGCAAACGATCTGAGGAAGGTAAGGCTGGTGCGCTCGAAGGGTTTTGAGGGAATGCGATGCTCGATAGCCGATGTGCTCGGAGCACTTGGCGATCGCTGGAGCATTCTCATTGTCCGTGATCTCTTGCTGGGCTTGAGCCGCTATGACGAGTTTCAAACTTCGACAGGGGTAACCAACGCTACTCTGTCGGATCGCTTGAAGCTTCTGGAGAAAAATGGGCTGATCGAGCGCCGTCGCTATCAATCCAAGCCCGATCGCTATGAGTATCTGCTGACGGACATGGGCAAGGATGTCGCCCTTGTCGTTCAGGCACTGGCCCAGGTCGGCGACAAATGGAACCTTGCCGAGCTGGCCGGGCCGCCATTGACGTTCGTCAACGGCAAAACCGGCGAGCCGGTGAAGCTTGTGCCGGTGGATGAGGCGTCTGGACTTCCGGTACTCGCAAAAGATCTCCGCCTTAAACCCGGTGAGGGCGCCGACGACATCATGCGATGGCGATTGGCATTGAGGTCAGCTGCATCCGGGCCGGCCCTGAAAAGTTCCAAGGCCCCAGGCTGAGAAGCTGGCGACAGCAGGTGGCGGGTAATGCTGCTCCATATTCTCATTTCGTCGCAAATTCGCCTGCCGGGGCGACCCGTCGACGCGTATGGCTATCAATTTTGCAACACTCGCCGACTTCTGTAATTTTCAAGTCTCTTATGTATGGACATCGGCCGGAGCGGGCTGTGTTATGACATTTGAGGTCAGATATTGGTTTGAAGGCGATGCGATTTGTAGACTTGCGACTTATCGGAATGCTTAGATCCCGCAGCCGGCGGCAAGTTCGCGGCGGTGATGACGCTTATGAGCCGTGGGTCCACGCGGCATTTGATTGCTTTGAACGTGAAATCGCTGCCTTTTATCGACGGGCTGAATTTTCGATTGTTGCCTGACGGATCGGATTGAAGCCGGTCGCAGCGCTGATCCGCGCAAAATACTCCCCGCGAAATGATGCCGTGTGGCACGAACTTGCCTGAATGAACAATGGGCGGGTTGAGCTACCAGCTTGTAACGGCTATCTCGTGGCGGGCCCGAAGAGGGCGTTTCGCCAACGACAAGGTACATGCCGGCATGATCCCAGATTTTCTCGTCACTCATTCCGGTGGTTTTCATGCCGATGAATTGATGTCCAGCGTTATCCTGACCAGGCTTTTCCCGCAGGCCCGCATCGTTCGGAGCAGGATGCCTGAGTGGATCACAGCCGGTTCCGACCGCATCATCTACGATGTCGGAGGCAAATATGACGCCGCAGCAAAGATCTTCGACCACCATCAGCGCGGCGCGCCGCTGCGCGACGATGGCCAACCCTTCAGTTCGTTCGGCTTGATCTGGAAGCACTATGGTCGCGACTATCTCATGGCCTTGGATCTTCCGGAGGCGCATGTCGACGCGATCCACGCCTCTTTCGATGCGAGCTTTGTGTTGCCAATCGATCTGGTGGACAATGGTGCGCTCAGCCCCGCGGCTGCAGGGCCGTTGGCCTCATTGACGCTACCAGCGCTCCTTGAAACTTTGAAGCCTGTTTTCGATGAAACAGACCCCGAGGCTGATGATCGGGGGTTCCACCACGCGCTTTCGATCGCTCGCAGTTTCGTGGAGGCGAGGATCGGACAGAGTGCCGCAAAATTGCGCGCCGAGGCGATCGTGCATCAGGCAATCGTCAGGACGGGCGAGGGTCGGGTTCTGGAACTGCCGATGGGAATGCCGTTCCGTCCCGCTATCGTAAAGGCAGGCGCAGACC
>NZ_JAELTU010000333.1 GCF_016429015.1 Rhizobium sp. ASV20 | reverse complement strand
GGACCATGACAGGCTGCTCAATTTCGTTCTTCTCACGCCAAGCAGCGCATTCGGCAGCATCCTTGGTGGGGAAATATTCAGGACCAAGCTTGCGGCCCTTATCGTCTGTCTTAAGAACGGGCTCGTACTTTGATCGCCAGCATAGGCGATATTCGCCAACGTAGCCCTTGGCGGTCCATACACCGCGAGCGTCGGAAATATTCATGGAGCAATCTCCATATAAGCACCGATTACTTCCGCCGCGACTTGCGGGACAATTGCGTTACCGTATCCATGGGTTGCGCAACGTTCCATTCCAACGGATACCCCATCACGAGTGCATAAACCGCTGTAATCGCCTCCCAAGGCGCTCCTTGCTCTAGCAAACGGATCGCCAAGCTTGGTGAGTGACGGTGCTGTTGCAACAAGTAAATCGTACCGCGGCTGATATCCTTCCCGTCCCTCGCAACCGGCGTCGGCAAACCAATATAACCGTGCTCTTTCATGGTCGGCCTTGACGGCACTAGCTGGGATAACCACCGCCGCACAGGCGTATAAGTCCGCTTCAAAGTCGCGGCATACCTCATCCCACCATCCCCATTCGATCGCACTCTTAACCTGTTCTCCAAAGACAGTTGCAGGGCGATGCTCTTGGATGAGTGGCCACCATACAGGCCAGAGATGCCGGTCATCGCCTTGGCCTTTCGCTCCGCCATGAGCAACGCTAGCGACGGAGTACGGTTGACAGGGACAACTTCCTGTCCAAACAGGTCTATCATCTGGCCATCCTGCGATCCGGAGGCCGTAGCTCCATCCGCCAATACCTGCGAAGAAATGGCACTGCGTATAGCCTTTGAGGTCATCAGCTTGGACATCCACGATTGAGCGTTCATCGACATCGCCAGGCGCGATATGTCCCGCAGCGATGAGGTTTCGGAGCCATTGGGCGGCGTATGGATCGATTTCGTTATAATATGCGCCCGTCATCCACTTACGCTCCTGTCAGTCTCCCCGCGAAGAATTGCCGATATCGTTCCGTGCGAAACTCCGAACTTTTCAGCGATAACTCGGGTATTCATGCTTCCTTTGGAATACATTCTCCGGATGATCGGGATATCGAGCGATGATAGCTTTGTATGCCGGCGCGCTTCGATAGGCTTGCTTTTGAGGATTCGGCATATGGTGGTCCTCTCGCGATTGAAGAGACTGCCAAGCTTGCATGCCGACATCTTGGGAAATTTTGCCTTTACTGCTTTCACGAGTTCGATGCGGATCTCAGTCATGTGGACCGATCTGTCATCCTTTCGGATCTCCTCGATCGTGAGGCCGCTTAGAAAAGCGATAGCCTTCAAGAAATCACCGGGCGTGATATCCTCGCGTTGGGAGCTTGACCAAGCGTTCCATGCTCTCATGTGATAGTTTGCGTCATCGCGAACATGGATAAAGGAACGGACCATCTGATTCATTTGGCAGTATCCTTTCTGGTCATGCCGTGTTTTTTAAGGAGATGCAGGATCGTTGAATGATCTCGTTTGAAAGCTCTGGCGATCTGAGCGATCGGAAGATCGGTACGTTCGGCGCAAACGGCCAAATAACAAAGATGACGAGGGACTATGACCTCCCTGGTTCGTCTCTCGCTTACGATATCGTCCCATGATGTGCCGGAGAAATCCTTCAGGATCTCCTCACATATCGCCGCAATCGGGCGCCGATTTTCCTGAGGTGTTTCCTTCAGATCAGATAGGGCGCAGATGCGTTGCTCTTGTGAAATAATTCTACCTTGAGCTTCCATAAGCTGCTCTTGGAGCAAATTATTTCGCGTTCGTAGCTTGACGTTTTCCTGAGCCTGACGCCGGAAAAGATCTTCGAGATTGGCAACCTTAGCTTTAACGGCGGAATACTTCTTAAGCGATACCACCTGTCCCGTCAGGCGATCGTGAGCGGCCTTTGCCACCTCGTGCTGTCGCTGTAGCTCGGTATTGACGTGGATGTTCATTTATTGCGACTCCATACTTCACCCAGCGCCGCAAACCAGATCGCACCCGCTGGAAACGCCTTGCGCTTAACCTTTTCCTGAAATTCCAGATGGCCGATCTCTTCAGCCAAGAGGCGGTATCCTTGACGGGATAGCTCTATTGTCTCTTCCCGCTTTAGGTCGGCATGCTTGAGCTTTTGAACGATGGCGGGTCCGGAGATAGCCTTGGGGGCATTGAGGATATCCAGACGCCTTTGCTCGGCGCGGACGTATTCCGCCAACTTCGGAGCTTTTGGGGAGAACTCTTTTGATGCCTCTTCGATGTCTCCACTACGCAGAGCAGCAACGACATTCTCGACAGCTCGTAAGCTGTAGTTACGAAGGGCGTAATGATAGTCCGATAGAACGCCCTCAAGATCAATGCCGCCTTTCAAAGGCAACGTTCTCCAGAGCAAATGGAGTTGATCCTCGATCGCTTCCTCGCGTAAATTCGGCATCGAGTGTGCGTTCATTGCGGTTATCCTTTCTGCTCGCGAGGAAGTCGGCCATATCGCCCTGTCGATGCTGGGGCTGCGGACGCTGGGGAGCCTTTACTTCATCTTCGAACCTGCCTTGGTTTAGCCAGGTTGCGGCGTGAGGTATGAATTGCTCATCCCGGCTAGCGAAGTATGGTAGCTGCCGGCGAAGGCCGTGGATGATGAGTTTCGGATCAGTGCCCGCCTTCATCTCCTTTTCCCACGCCTTCTGCGCAGCGCGCTTGGCGATGCGTCTGGGATAAAGGGACCAGAATTCATCAAATTCGCTCATAGGTTCATGGCCTTCTGAACTTGGATGTCGGCATTAGTGTCGGTAAACATCGTGGGAAGATCATATGCCGCTCGAATACGGGCGCAGGAGATCTCGAAGAACGTCGGATCGATCTCTATCCCTGTGAATTTCCGCCCAGTTCTGACGCATGCGACTCCAGTGGTCGCAGATCCCATAAATGGATCCAAGACAATATCACCGCGGGAGGAAGAGTTGAGAATGTACTCTTCCATAAGGTAGACTGGCTTTTCAGTCGGATGAGCTGTCTCTTTATCGACGCCGCCGCGAATGAGTTGCTTTGAGCTTGGGTTGTTGATCGTCCGCGCCCTACCCTTCCAAAGGTATAGGGTGAATTCCAGGTTCTTCATGTACCAACGGTTGGCAGTCGGGGCGACTTTGTCCCAGACGAGGAGGTTATGAAACTGGAAACCAGCCTGGAGGGCGGCGTTGGTCAGGGCATTCACGTTCTTGTCGTTCGCCATGACATAGCAGTCGGCATCTTCGACCAGTGTGGCATAGAGCGCGTCCATCATCGCCGGGAAGGCGACTGTCGCCGCCACCAACTGTCCGTCATTGCTATAATTG
>NZ_JAELTU010000332.1 GCF_016429015.1 Rhizobium sp. ASV20 | reverse complement strand
CCAACATATCCTTGGGGATCTGGTTCTGGATCGCCGTGAACCAGGGGATGTTGAACAATTCGATTCCAGCGCCACTAAGGAAATAGCTGATAACAATCAGTGTCCCCGAATGACTATAGAGCGCAAGTGGCACCAGGCCATAAAGTGATAGACCAAGGAACGCCATAATGCCGGGCCGAGGCAAGCGAACGCTTCCAAGAACAAGCCCTCCGGTAAGAGCCCCGATGGAATATGCACCCAGCGCAATGCCAATGAAGGCATCGCCACCGAGATGTGTCCGGCTGACGACTGGCAACATCAATTGCTGAATACTGTTTCCAAGCCCAAGCCAGACCAATAATACCGCCAAACCGGTGACGAACCAGCGGTGACGAAAAGCCTCCGCCAGGCCGTCACGATAGTCTGCCAGAAAACTTGTCGAAGCTCGCTCGCAGAGCGGCTGTCGACCGGCAAGTCTGTGCTGAAGCCCGAATACAATTGCCGCCGACAGGGCCCACAGGAGAGACGCCGCCCACAGACCAAAACTTGCCCCAAAACTGGCATGCATGGCCACCGCCAGCAGAGGACCGGCGGTCAGGGCGATACGCAAACTGAGTGTCGTCAAGGCATTTGCGCTCTGGCGCAGTTCCGCTGGGATCACGTCGGCCATGGTTGCCTGGTAGGCGCTCCGAAATATCCCCTCGCCGGCGCCGGAGAAAAACAGGCAGCCGGAAATCGCATCGATCCTGTCATGAAAGAACAATGCAATCGCAAGGGTCGAGGCACTGCGAAGTGCCGACGCCGCACAAAGGACTTTCTGGCGCGGCAGTCGGTCGGCGAAGTAGCCGCCAGCAACGGCACCGACGACGAAGCCCAGCGTTCTCACCGACAGTGCGATACCGAGATCAGCGATGCCATCGTGCCAATCGAGAATCATCAAGGTGAGGATCGTCGGGAGGATGGCGGTTGCCGCCACGGAAACCGAATAGCTGGCCCAAATGCCGGCGAAGACCTTATTGCGAAGCGGCTGGAGAATTTGCATGGGATGCTCAAAAGACTGAAGGACAACGCAATATCAAGCGAATGCCGCCGGAGAAAGTGCCGCGACGACTGCGGCGTCTCGTTCAGGAGGCCTTCAGCACCCAGTCGAGAACCCTGACGCCGAACGCCAACGCGTCAACCGGTATGCGTTCGTCGACCGCGTGAAACAGGCCCCAGTAGTCGAAATCCGCCGGTACCCGCATCGGCACGAAGCCATAGCCATGAGTGCCGATCTTCGACAGAAGCTTGTTGTCCGTTCCGCCGGGAAGAAGATACGGAATGGCGGTGCCGTCTGCATCCTCTGCCCGGATCGCCGCGCACATTTTCTCCATCAAAGGCCCGTCTACGGGCGATTCGATTGTCCACCCGAAGGTCCATTCGATATCGATCCCCGGTCCAACGAGTTCTGTGACCTGCTGTACGAACTCGTCTTTCGTTCCCGGCAAGACGCGCCCGTCGATCACCGCTTCGGCGGTGGATGGGATGACGTTTCGCTTGTAGCCGCCGTTAATCATCGTCGGATTGGCGGTGTTTCTAAGCGATGCCCTGATCGTCGAGGCGAAGAAACCGAGCTGGTCGAGCTGGTCGTCAATCCTGTCGTCCTCGAATTTGGTATCGAGAAGCGTTTCAAGCCCGGCCAGCAGCGCGTTCAGGTGCGGCGTTCGGTGGATGGGAAATTCGTGGTTGCCGATACGCTCGACGGCCGCCGCAAGCCGCGTCAGTGCATTATCATCGTTGACGAGCGCACCATGGCCGGCTGTACCATGCGCCGTCAGCTTAATACGGGCTACGCCTTTTTCGGCTGTCGCGAGAGGATAGGCTCGCTTGCCGTTCGGGAGTGTGATGGAGAACCCACCGACCTCGCTGATGGCTTGGGACGCGCCATCAAAAAGGTGCCGCTCCTTTTCGGTCAACCAGGCAGAGCCGTACACGCTGCCATTCTCCTCGTCGGCGAACCACATGAAGATAATATCGCGCTTCGGAACGAATTTATCGCGGGCGATTGATCTGACTAGCGCCAGCATGATGCCGGCCATGTTCTTCATATCGACGGCGCCGCGGCCGTAGAGCATGCCGTTGCGGATTTCGCCGGAGCCCGACGGGCCGATGACCACGCAGACCTCGCCGCGCCGGACTTTCAGGTTGACATCAAACAGCACCTGAAAGTCACCGAAGAATTTGTGCACGCCTTGAACCTCGACGCAGGGAGACAAAGAAATGTTCGCAGCTGCGGTCATTGGCTTTCCTTCGTCTGGATCTTCATGGTCGTGCGGTCGAGACCGCGGCCGAAATACCGTTCAAGGTAGGATTGGCCCCACATGAGAATGGTTGTGATCGTCAGGTACCAGAGCCCAGCCACGACCAGCAGCGGGATCGGCATGTACAGACGGTTCGAAATCGTATTGGCGGCAAATGTCAGGTCGTAGGCAAAGGGGACGGCCAGAACCAGCGACGTGGTCTTCAGCATGCCGATGGACTCGTTGCCCGTTGGCGGAATGATCATTCGCATCGCCTGCGGAATAATGATGCGGAACATGATCTTCATGCGCCGCATTCCCAGAGCCTCCGCGGCCTCGGTCTGGCCGCCATCGACCGCCTTGAAGCCCGCACGGAAGATCTCGGCAAGATAGGCCGATTCGTTAAAGGCGAGGCCGGCGATCGCCGCGAATGCGGGCGTAAGGACATCCTTGGTGCGAAAATCGAACAACTCCCCTGCCCCAGGCAAGGTCAAGGATACGCGGGGATAGAGTACGGCGAGCAGTCCCCAGAAGACAAGCTGCGGCACTGTAAACTTATCAGCCGACGGTTAGGATAAGGCCACCCGGTCAGGGATCACGCCACCTGAAGATGGGCGATCTCGCTCCACATCCGCTCGCGGCCTCTCGCAGCTCGCGATAATGATGAGATGGAATGTCGTGGCGGGGAGTTCGGAAGAGGTTGGCGATCGGGTCGTGGATCGAAACGAAGCGCTGAAGCTGGCGGGCTGACTTGAAGCGCTTCATGATCTTTTCCCTCCGTCGGATCGGCTGATGGGAGTTTTCTGCTCGGTTGTTGAGGCCTTTGTGCGAGCGATGTTCGACGCCGGGCATGACCTGGCGCTTCGCCGCACCGTAGGAGCGGAGCTTATCGGTGATCATGACGCGGGGCGAACGGCCTTGCCCTTTCAGAAGCTTGCGCATCAACCGCCTTGCAGCCCTGGCATCGCGGCGACGTTGGACCAGAACATCGAGGACGAAGCCATCCTGATCCACGGCGCGCCAGAGCCAGTGTTTCTTCCCCCCAATGGTGATGACGACCTCGTCGAGGGACCATGTGTCACCGAGCCGACCGGCTGATCGCCTCCGGATATCATTGGCGACCTG
>NZ_JAELTU010000331.1 GCF_016429015.1 Rhizobium sp. ASV20 | reverse complement strand
CACGGCTTCGTCAACTGCGGTGCGACGGGCGCGATCACCGGCATCGGCAATGTGCTGCCGAAGGAAGTGATCCATCTGTGCAAGCTTGCCCAGGCAGCGGCCAAGGGTGATGCCGATGCGCGTCAGCGGGCGCTTGAGCTCGAGCAGGCGCTGGCGGTGCTGTCGTCCTTCGACGAAGGTCCGGATCTGGTTCTCTACTTCAAGCACATGATGGTGCTGAAGGGCGATGCGGAATATGCGCTGAACTTCAACGAGAGCGATGTCTTGTCGGAGAGCCAGCGCGGCTATGTCGAGGCGCAGTTCAAGCTGTTCAACAGCTGGTACAGCGAATGGAGCAAGCTTGCCGGCGCGGTGCAGACCTACAAGGCCTGAGGCCGGTCGCGGGCTTCGAGTTATCGACGCCCGGCCACCACATGATCTCCAAACTGAAAGGCCCCCAATGCGGGGGCCTTCTTCGTTTCTTGCGGATCTTGTTCTGTGTGTTTGCGCCTCGCTCAGCCGACCGCGTCGAGGCCATGTTCCAGCAGATTGTCCAACTGGCGGATTTCGTCTGCGGTCAGCGGGATGCCGTCTTTCCGCGCGAGGGCGCGGGCGGCGAAACGACGCTGGGAGGGCAGGCGGGCACCCTGGCCGGCGATCGCCTCGAACAGGGCTTCGGCGCGCACGAGCGGATTGCCGGGGCGGCCGGCCGAAAAGGCTTCTGGCGAAAATGCGACGATGAGCTCGCCGTGCCGCGGGGCAAAAGCGGTGGAGCCGAGATAGTCGAGCGCCTCGCGGCTGGTGAAGTCGCCGATCATCACGCCGGCCAAAAGCTCGATCATCGTGCCGATTGCCGAGCCCTTATGGCCGCCGAAAGGCAGCATGGCGCCGGCGAGAGCTGCTTCCGGATCCGTCGTCGGCTGGCCGTTGGCGTCTACCGCCCAGCCTTCCGGCAGCGGCTTGCCGGCCCGGCGGTGCAGCTCGATTTCGCCGCGCGCAGCAACCGAGGTCGCGAAATCGAAGACGTAGGGGGAGTTGTCGATACGCGGCCAACCGAATGCAAACGGGTTGGTGCCGAGAAGCGGCGAAGTGCCGCCGGCGGGCGCGACAGTCGAATAGCTCGGGCACATGGCGAAGGCGGCGAGACCGCGCTCGGTCAGCGCCTCGACTTCCGGCCAGAGGGCGGCAAAATGCGTGCAGTCGTTGATGGCAAGCGCGGCAATGCCGAAACGGCGGGCACGCTCGGCGAGAACCGGCATGCCAAGCTCGAAGGCGGCGTTGGAAAAGCCGCTCTTCGCATCCACCTTGACGATCGCGGATGCATCGCTTTCTTCCAGCACCGGCACCGCATCCGGTCGCGCCTTTCCGGCCTTTACCGCACGCAGAACACCTTCTATGCGATAGATGCCATGCGATTTGCAGGCGTCGCGTTCACCGGCGACGATGACCCTTGCAATCGCTGCGGCCTGAATCGAATTGAGACCGGCCTTCGTGAGGATCGCCAGCACCCGGCTGTGAAGTGCGTCTGTTGTCAAGATGGTGACGTCGCTCATCTGATTCTCCTATGTTCCATAGCCGTCATTATAGAGGTTGAAATTACAAATACATAAAGTATACAAAAAATCGACAGGTAAACTGCAAAAGCCGCACAGCGTTTTGACGCTTCTGCAAAGGAAAGGGAAGACCAATGGAATTCACCCCTCACGGAAAGCATCTGATCGCCGGCGAATGGCTTGAAGGAACGGGGCATTTTCCTTCCTCCCCGGCGCATGGACCGGCGCATAATTTCTCCATCGGAACTGTTGAACTGGTTGCCCGCGCTTGCGAGGCAGCCGAAGACGCATTCTGGAGTTATGGCTATTCCACACGCGCCACGCGCGCAGCGTTCTTGCGGGCGATCGCCGAGGAAATCGAGGCACGCGCGGCCGCCATCACCGAGATCGGCAGCCAGGAAACCGGCCTGCCCGCCGCGCGGCTCGAAGGCGAGCGCGGGCGCACCGTTGGCCAACTTCGTCTGTTTGCCGACCATATCGAAAAAGGTGATTATCTCGATCGCCGCTTCGATGCGGCTTTGCCGGATCGCAAGCCGGCGCCGCGTCCGGAAATCCGCCTGCTTCAGCGCCCGATCGGTCCGGTGGCGGTCTTCGGCGCCTCCAATTTCCCGCTCGCCTTCTCGACTGCAGGCGGCGATACGGCAGCGGCACTCGCAGCTGGTTGCCCGGTCGTGGTTAAGGGTCACTCGGCTCATCCCGGCACCGGCGAAATCATTGCCGAGGCCATCAATGCCGCTATCCGCAAAACCGGCATGCATCCCGGCGTCTTCTCGCTGATCCAGGGTGGTAGCCGCGACGTCGGATATGCGCTCGTCCGGCATCCGATGATCAAGGCGGTCGGGTTTACCGGCTCGCTGGCTGGCGGCCGCGCGCTGTTCGACCTCTGCGCGGCACGTCCGGAACCCATCCCTTTCTTCGGCGAACTCGGTTCGGTGAACCCGATGTTCGTGCTTCCGCATGCCATGCAGGCGCGCGCCGCGGCCATGGGGCAGGGCTGGGCAGGTTCGTTGACGATGGGTGCCGGCCAGTTCTGCACCAACCCTGGTATTGCGGTTGTGCTCGATGGCCCGGATGCCGATCGTTTCGTCGAGGCAGCCGTGGAAGCGCTTGCGAGCGTCGCGCCGCAAACCATGCTGACGGACGGTATTGCCAAGGCCTATCGCGACGGCCAGCAGAAGTTCGTTTCCCGCGAGGGGGTCAAGTCTCTGCTGGTTACAGAACAATCCGGACGCAATGCAGCTCCCAATCTCTTCGAAACGACCGGAGCGGCCTTTCTGGCAGATCATTTGCTGGGTGAGGAAGTGTTTGGCCCGCTCGGGCTCGTCGTTCGTGTCGGTTCTCTCGACGAGATGGAAAATCTTGCGCGCCACTTTGCCGGCCAGCTGACTGTGACTTTGCACATGGACGGAGACGATACCGTTGCGGCTCGTCGTCTTCTGCCCGTGCTGGAACGCAAGGCCGGGCGGGTGCTCGTCAATGGTTTCCCAACCGGTGTGGAAGTGGTGGATTCGATGGTTCACGGCGGGCCATATCCCGCATCGACGAACTTCGGCGCCACCAGCGTCGGCACACTGTCGATCCGACGGTTCCTGCGCCCGGTCTCCTATCAGAACCTGCCGGCAGGCCTTCTCCCCGACGATCTGGCGGACTGAGCCTCTCTTCTCATTGACATTTTTAGCGTGCTCGAACGCCGCCGACCCCTGGTCGGCGGCGTTCGAGCACGTTGTCTTTCCGCCTGTATTGAAGGCCGCCGGTCGCCGCAAGCCTTATGGTAGGATGAAATTCTTTTTGTATACTATTTGTATTTTAAATTTGCTTTACGTCAGCAAAAAGCGTTTATTGGCCGCGGCCGCAAATGGCCGAC
>NZ_JAELTU010000330.1 GCF_016429015.1 Rhizobium sp. ASV20 | reverse complement strand
GGTCTTGGTTGCCGCAGCCGCAAAGCCCGCCGATGAAAAGAGGCAAAGCAATGCGATCGAGAGAAGTCGCTTCATTAGATACTCACACTTCAGATGTTGGGTTGCCATCGGATCGGCGCAAATTCATCCGATCGATTCGCAAACCTACTATCACGGGGTTGCGCCCATTCGAAAGCACGCACCTAGGCGTGCCGGCAGCTGATCGAACTCCTAACCACAGATATGGACAATGAATACCAATGTTCCGCGACAGGCATGGATCATGATGGCACGGAGATCTGTGACGGGTCATCGGCCGTCGCAGGCTCTTTGCGGTAGGTAGGCAAACTCCATCGCATCATAAAATGGCGCGACGTTTCCGGCTTAGCGCGACCCCAGCGCGTCAACATAGGCGCAGAGCATATCCGCCATGGCGCCGGCATAGGCATCGATGTCTTTCTTCGCCTTCAATCCTTGTGAATATTCCTTGCCGACCGTCGTCAGTGTCGTCGAAATCAAATCCCCGGCAATGTCGCGGACAGTGCCGGATAGATTGGGAAGCAGCTCCAATATGAAGCTGTCGAAAATGCGATCTGCCTCGGCCCTGAGCGCTCGCGCCTCCGGGGCATCGCGGTAGAGCGGGGCGGCATCGGCAAGCGCCAAGCGCACCGGCGCTTCCTCACACTCGGATCGAACAAATTCGTGCACAAGATGTCGCAACCTATCCTTCGGCGGCTTCGCGCTGTCGAGGACCTTGCTCAGCATCTCGGTGGAATGTCGCCACTCGTCGCTTTGGAGCCGGAAGAGGATCGAAGCTTTGTTGGGGAAGTATTGGTAGAGCGAACCAATACTCACGCCCGCCCTTTCCGCGACGCGCGCCGTGGTGAAACGTTGGGCGCCTTCCGCCGTCAAAACCTGAACAGCAGCCGCCAGAATCGCCGAAACGAGCTCATTCGAGCGGCTCTGCTTTGGTTCTTTTCTCGTGGAAATCCGCGATGTTAGACGCCTGGTCATCAGCCCGCTCACCAATGCGATTAGAAAATGCGATTGATTATTCGTATTTCTGTCTCCAGCACAACCCCATGTTATGGAGACCATCATGAACACCCTTTCGTCCGCTCCCTTCCGCCCCTTGCTTGATCGCTTGTTCGCTGAGGCGGATGCCGCCACGAGCCCAGCCATCAGATCCTTCACATCCGAAGAGCGGGTCGCACTGACGACCAGCAAGACGCAATATCTCGATCTCTATGCGCAGCTCAAAGATCTTTGGTTGCCGGTCTCGCGCGAAACGGGCGAGCTCCTCTATATGCTGGTCCGGGCAACGGGCGCGCGAGCAATCGTCGAGTTCGGAACCTCGTTCGGGATCTCCACTCTCTATATTGCCGCGGCACTGCGCGACAATGGCGGCGGCCGGGTAATCTCCAGCGAGTTCGAAGCGGGCAAGATCGCGAGGGCGCAGCAGAACCTCATTGACGCAGGCCTTGCCGATCTGGTCGAAATTCGTGCCGGAGATGCGATGGAGACGCTTCGATACGACCTACCCGAGGGCATCGACCTGCTATTGCTCGACGGCGCCAAGGCGCTTTATGCCGACATTTTTGAACTGGTCGCACCGAAGCTGCGTATAGGTGGATTGATCCTCGCCGACGACGCGGAAATGTGCCCTGAATATCTGAGGCATATCCGCACCTCCAAGGAACGTTATCTATCCCTTCCCTTGGCCGGCGACATTGAACTGTCGATGAAGCTTGGCTGATATGGCGCGCCTTGCCCGATTAGGACCTCAGGACATCGCCACGGCAGATCGTCCGCATGCACCCGGCCGGCAGAGCTTGCCGCATCGCGGGGCATAATCTTCCGCCGGCAGCTGACGGCCCTCGCTCGGCAGTTGCACATTCGCCAATCAGGAGGAAATATAGGCGCAGACAAAACCGGTTCTCAAGCATGGCGGCGCGGGCGCCGCCCTTGCCCTTGAGTTCCTTGATGGGAGGGAAGCATGACGAACGCAGCGAGCCAGGGTTTGCCCGGCCTTTTGGGACAGGATCATACAGGGGTAACAGTGCCTGACCTCGACGAGGCGCTGGATTTTTTCATACGGGTGCTCGGCTGCAAACACGCATATACCTTCGGCCCCATAGGCGATGAAGAAGGCGACTTCATGCACCAGGCACTGGGCACGCATCCACGAGCCCGCATCAAGCGGGCTGCGCTCATCCGCATCGGCCACGGCTCCAATCTCGAGCTTTTTGAATATGATGCCCCCGACCAGCGTCACCTTGACCAGAAGAACAGCGATGTCGGCGCCTTTCATGTCGGCCTCTACGTCGAGGACATAGAGGCCGCAAAGGCCTATCTCGACGCGCAGGGCATTGCGACACGCCTTGGCCCCCTGACCATGCAGGAGGGGCCGCATGCCGGACAAAGCATTCTCTACTTCCAATCGCCCTGGGGTCTGCAACTGGAAGCGATCAGCTATCCGAACGGCATGGCCTATGAAAAGACGACCGACACAATTCTCTGGTCGCCCAAGTCTCCGGGGACATGATCGTCAGATAGCCGATCCACCGGCAAGCGCACATGCCTTGCGCAGGCGGCACAGCACTGGCATGTCAGGATGAGGCGAAGGGACGAAGCCGCCTCGTCCGACTGTGTATTTGGAGGAAATCGATGGATCGCGCCGATGTTGTGGTGCTTGGTACTTTCGTCGCCGATTTGGCTTTTAAGGCGGAGCGTATGCCGATCATCGGCGAAACGCTGCTTGGTCGCGGCTTCGCCATGGGTCCCGGCGGCAAGGGATCGAACCAGATTATAGCCGCAGCGCGTGCCGGCGCCCGGTCGGCGATGATTACCCGTATCGGTCGCGACACCTTTGGCGACATGGCTCGCAAGACCTGGGAACAGGATGGGGTCGCGACATCGCACGTGCTGGTAGACGATACCAGCCCCACGGGCGCAGCTTTTATATTCGTTTCGACCAAGAATGGCGACAATGCGATCATTGTGGAAAGCGGCGCGGCGGCCAATCTGAGCGTCGCCGACATTCGGGCAGCCCTACCGCTGATCGCCGGCGCAAAAGTCTTCGTCACGCAGTTCGAACAGCCGATCGATGCCGCGTTCGAAGGGCTCCGCATTGCCCGCGAGCAAGGTGTAACGACGGTTCTCAACCCTGCACCGGCACTTCCCGTGAGCGATGCCATATACGGCTATTGCGATTTCGTCACGCCCAACGAAACCGAAGCCGCCACATTGACGGGGATCGACACAAGCACCGACGAGGGCGCTTTGAGGGCTGCAGCAAGCCTCATCGAGCGTGGGGCGCGCAATGTGGTCGTTACGCTGGGTGCAAAGGGCGCATTGCTTCACGGCGAAGTGGGAACGCATTTCGTGCCGGCTTTCGCTATTTCCGATGTAGTTGACA
>NZ_JAELTU010000329.1 GCF_016429015.1 Rhizobium sp. ASV20 | reverse complement strand
GAACACGATGGTGTCGCTTGCATTAGTAACGATCATCTGCCAGGCTTGGCCATTCCATTTTTGTAGACCGCTGCTTAGCATCTGCCCAGAAGCTCGGATAGCCTCGGCCCGCACCTGGTCCATGTCGTCAAGCTCAATGCCAATATCGTCAAGAATAGCCTTGCCATTCATAATGTGAAAGAAAAACCGCTCCATAGCGTTGCTTCCTGTAATTTTCGCGGGAGTGCTCTGCCTCTCATCTATCGGTTGCGAGGAGGATACCGATAATTGACTATTAAACAGGTTAAGCTGCGTCGTCGCCATCACATATGTTAAGCTGATTCTACCGTTTTGCGGTTAAATGAATTATATCAGGTTACCTGTAGGTGAAAGGGCATCGTCAAGTTAACGGAAGTTGGACCTTGATGTGCGACTAGGGTCAGGACCCATTGATTTGAACTGACGGCTGTGAATCAGACGGGCCTATAGGAGCCTGACTGATGAGTAATTTGTTTTGGCTGACGGACGAGCAGATGGCCCGTCTTCAGCCTTATTTTCCCAAGAGCCATGGTCGCCAGCGCGTTGATGATCGGCGGGTTCTGAGCGGCATCATCTTCGTCAACTGCAACGGGCTCAGGTGGTGCGATGCACCGAAGAAATATGGCCCGGCGAAGACGCTTTATAACCGCTGGAAACGCTGGGGCGACAAAGGCATCTTTATCAGCATTGGTGCGCGGGTCGTTGAAAGAACGGAATTCCGTCTTTGATGCTGTTGCTACGGCGTTGCAGTCTTGCAGCGGGCGGATTTCGGGCGTGCGCATGCCAGCATGTCAATCGGCGTCGTAACGGGGGTCTGACTCATTCTCGATGATGTTTTGGATTCTACTGGCCTGGTTTTTGAAGGAGAATCAGCGCCATGCGAGCCTATTTTCAGCCTTCCGATTTTATTCCTGCCGAGTTGAACGTGGGCGCAGTGCATCGCAGACCCGATGTGATCGTCGTCACCGCACATGGTCAGTCCCGAGGTTGCAGGTGTCCCAAATGCGGAACGACCTCCCATCGTGTTCATAGTCGCTATTCTCGGATTATCACCGATTTGCCGTGTGCAGGCCGAAGGATCAAATTACACCTGACGGTCCGACGCTTCGTCTGCAATGTCGTCCATTGCCGTCGAAGGATTTTCGCCGAGCGTTTCGGTGATGGCGTGATCCGACCCATGGCCCGCCGCACAGCGCGCCTGGAGACCTTGGTTCACCATCTCGCTTTGGCATTGGGTGGTCGGCCAGCAGCACGGTTCGCAGATCGTCTCGGGTTACCAGTTAGCAATGACACGCTGCTTCGAACCGTTCGCCGATATGATCGCCCACCACCACCGGCACCAAGCGTCATCGGCATTGATGACTGGGCGTGGCGTCGCAATCACCGATATGGCACTATCATCTGCGATCTGGAGCGGCGAAAGACGATCGCGTTGTTGCCCGACCGAGAACCCTCGACCGCAAAGGCTTGGCTGGTCGAGCAGCCGCAGATCGAAATCGTCGCACGAGATCGCGGCGGCGGGTATGCGCAGGCCGCTGCATAAGCCCTGAAAAGGTCCCAGCGGTGGCTGCCGGTAATTTCGTCGTATCATCAATCTTCCTCTCAACAGTGGTGTAACCAAAGCGGCTCCCGCTTCAATGCGGGAGGCGCTCTATGATTTTTAAGAGTCTGACTCAATGACGTACACCTAACCCTCGACCGCCTCTTTTGGTCGCCTGAGGAATAACCCCCTGCCGACAATGGGTGTCTCTGGTCCGCGGTCTCTTCGCACCTGAACGGCAAGAATTTATGCTTGCCGACATGCGGATTTAGCCCGGCGCTTGTCTATCCGTCGGCTTCCGACCGTTCGGAACGCCTTATTGCGTCACAGGCCGGAGGCCCCCGTTAAGGTAGTATTTCGCCCCGTACCGCAAATGAACCCTAAATGGGCCAGCAACAGGATCAAGACACCCTCAAAACTCTGCCGATGAAGCGGGGTTTTTCTTTGGCCGTCGGCACAGGTAAATTCGATTACATCTCGCGATTTGGCGCGAGAAATTATTTTAAGTATCTGATAATACTGTATTGTCTGCTTTTAGGCCACTTGCCGCCGATCACGTCCCGTGGGACTCTTAAAATGCGCAAGGGAGATCAATAGCTTGCGAAGAGAGGGACCCAAAATGGAAACGTTCGCATACCCAATCAGCACTGAGAATGTTGCCTCACTCCAGGCGATCGTCGACCAAGCGAGGACATCCGGCCAGATCGAGCCAACAGTTCTCCGTTCGATGGCCGAAACAGTCCTTCGTGAATTCCGGATGGGCCGCTGCGAGGAATACCTTGCGAGCAAGGACACCCTGGAGTGGCGTCGCCTTAACGGAAGCCAGGATCTGAAGGGCGGTGCCGTCGGCTTTTTCAGGCGTCAATAGACAATGCGATTTCACGCCAGGTGGTGACGGCTTGAGTGCGGAGTTGGCGATGATCGGTGGCGGTGAGATGTTTGCGATGGAGATGAAAGAGGTTGGTGACCTGGCCGTGAACCGAGACGAAACGTTGACATTGGCGTGCCGATTTGAAGCGCATCATCCGCCTCTCTCGTCGCCGCAGCGGAAGATGAGAATTTTCGGCGCGGTTGTTCAACCCCTTGTGCGATCGATGCTCAACGCCGGGGATCAAGTCAGCTTTCGCCGCTCCATACGAGCGCAGCTTGTCAGTCACCATCACCCTGGGCGTGACGCCCTGACTTTTGAACAGCTTGCGCATGAGCCGCAGCGCTGCCTTCTTGTTCCTTCGGCTTTGTAGCAGGGCATCGAGGACGTAACCGTTTGCATCGACGGCACGCCACAGCCAGTATTTCCTGCCCTTGATCGATACGACAAGTTCGTCAAGGTGCCATTTGTCGGCGAAGTTGCCGCGTGATCGCCGTCGGAGTTGATAAGCGAATTTGAGACCAAACTTCACCACCCATTCCGACACTGTCTGAAACGACACGTCAATCCCGCCTTCGGCAAGTAGATCTTCGACATCGCGAAGGCTCAGCGGAAATCGATAATAAAGCCATACTGCATGGGCGATAATCTCGGCTGGAAAACGATGGCGGTGGTAACGGGTAAGACGTTCTTCGGTCATGCTCGCCGAATATCACCGCGATCAGCAAAATCCGTTAAGGCGACTCCACCGGTCAAGCTGGTCAATACAGGTGGAAATGCTCGCACCAAAGTGGTGTCCGGCCTCGGTCAGCCGGACGCCTGGTGAATGGCGCTCAAACAGAGAACCCCAATATCTTTTTCCGGCGTCTTGATGCGCGCGCTGATGCAGGATTGCGAATTGGCAGCATGGCGGAAGTTCAGATACTCGGCAACGGCAATTATCTGGAAAAGGGATGCCATAGGAATACGGCCGCCAAGAAGTCGCGGCGGGTTGTGTGTTGGAATGCAGGGAGAAGGTCGCCGCCGCATTCAAGCACCGGCTCTAGGCGGCTTCGTTAAGCTGTGCGA